>NZ_MCYD01001132.1:0-5580 GCF_002876325.1 Vibrio sp. 10N.261.52.A1 | reverse complement strand
TAACTAGGGCTCTTGCAATCGCCACTCTCTGCTTTTGACCACCAGAAAGCTGGTTTGGTTTGTGGTCGAGGCGATCCCCTAGTCCGACTTGCTCTAGCAATTTAGCGGCGCGCTGGCGACGTTCTTTGGCTTTGATGCCAGAGTAAACCAACGGCAGTGCCACGTTATCCAATGCTGTCGCGTATTCCAACAAGTTAAAGCTTTGGAAGACAAAGCCTATCTTTTGGTTGCGAATACCGGCTAGCTCGTTCGGGCTTAAACTTGCGACGTTTTGACCACCCAATTGGTATTGACCATCGGTCGGTTTGTCTAGGCAGCCCAGCATGTTCATCAGAGTCGATTTACCCGAGCCAGACGGACCAAGAATGGAAAGAAATTCCCCTTGGTTGATGGTTAAGTCGACGCCATCTAGCGCACGAACTTCCGCCTCTCCGCTTGAGTAGTATTTACAAATGTTGGTCAAATCAACCAGTGGCGTGTTCGACATCTTGTCTCCAGAATTCTTGTTATTCACTTTGTAGTGCCTCCAGCGGGCTCACTTTTGCGGCGCGGTTTGCAGGCAGCCATGCAGAAGCGACACCAATAAACACTAGGGTGGAAATCACTATCGCAACCACGATCCAAGACAGCTCAGGGACCGGTTTTCCAAGGTGTTCATAAAAGGTGTTGCCCTCTAGGTTTATGGCGCTGATGGCCGATACAAGCGCGTACGTCACACCTAACCCCAGTACACCGCCGAGCATCATGGTCATCAGCGATTGTACTAGGTAGTGAAGACGAATGGCTGTTGGCGTGGCACCGACTGCCATGCGCACACCGATGTCTCGGGTGGAACGTTTTACGGTCGCGTACATGACATTCGCAATCCCTACGCCCGCGACAGCCAGCGTGACAAAGCCGATGATGCCAAGAAAGCTTTGTAAACCAATCAAGAACTGCTGCATGCTTTTCTGTTTGAGGAACATGTCTTCCACTTGGACGACTTGCTCATCACTCACACTGGCGCCGTGTTTACGAGCAATCACCTGACGAATGGTCTTTGCCAGTTTTTCACGATCAGCATGAGCTTGCGGCTCGACGTTGATGCCTCCGATATCGCCGTTAGTATGAAAGCGCTGCCACGTGGCTAAAGGCACAAAGCTGGAATAGTTAATTTGGTCGCCCTGCTCAACTTCGGCGCTGTTCTTCTTCAACACACCAATTACGGTGAACTCTTCACTGCCAATCTTGACCTTTTCGCCGACAGGATTGGTTTGCAGTGTCACGGGGGCAAACCAGCTGAAGTCTTCATTAGGGTTAAATAAATCCGCAGCCAGTGAATAGCCCAACACAACGACTTTACGCATCTCTTTTTGATCAAGTGGATTGAGCCAACGTCCGCCATCCATTGGGATTAAGTTGGTCATCGATGCGAAGTCTGTCGTGACGGCGAGTGGTTTTTGCCATATTCCTCGATCACCGACTGTAATGCGCTCATCCCAAACGGCGGTTGGCGCAACGCTTTTCACCTCAGGCAAGGCTTTAATTACGTCGGTATCGTCGGCTTTTAAGGTGAGAAATTTACCTTGGTGGAACACGCCATAATCGACGGTCGCCATGCCTCCGGTTAAGTAAATCAGGTTCCCGTTACCATCTTGCGCTGTTCTTAATACGCCTTGGCGAATGCCCTCGCCCACCGCCAGCATGGCTGCGATGCATAGGGTCGCCCATGCAACGGCAAGAATGGTCAATCCCAAACGCAGCTTTTCTGCTGCCATTTCCTGAAAGATTTGTCTCATTGGTAGCAACATATTTACGCCCTCGCACTTAATGCTATTACGGGGGTGAGACGCGATGCTCGCCTTGCCGGAAAGTAAGACGCCAGCAGCGCCAGAACGAGAGTCACCAATAATGACCAAGTAATGGAATCTGGCGTAATCACAGGAAAGCCTAACCAATCTGGTAAATGCATAGACCCGAGCAGTGCGACCACCAAGTAAGCCACCATTAAGCCAAGTGCGGTACCAACGGTCACCAATAACAATCCTTCAAGGATGAACTGGCTGAGTATGGATTTTTGCGTCGCGCCAATTGCCAAGCGTACACCGATTTCTCGCGTTCGCTCTGTCACAGAGAGGAACATGATGTTCGCAACGCCAAGTGCACCAACGGCCATGGTCATTGCGCCGCTTGCACCCAGGAAGATTTGAATGCCGCGGAAAATCCCCGTGATCACCGCCGCTCCCTCGCTAAAGTCTGGCAAGTTAATCGCTTCTTTGTCGGTCGGGTCAAAGTGCAATTGTTTGGCATAAAAGTTAACGATGGCTTGTCGGAATGCGTTGCTATCCATGCCGTCGACAGGCTTGAGTAGCAGCATCCAAGGCTTGGTATCCCACAAATCAAGGTACGTGGTATGAGGGATGAAAACTCTGCGGCTGTCACCAAATGAAATGCCCGCATCTTCGTCTTTCATAATGCCGATCACCAAAAATGGAATGCCATTGACTTTGGTGGTTTGCCCGACATGAATTCCCCCCATCCTAGCGACTTGATCCCCCAAAATCGCAACACGGGTGTGGTTGGCAATATCACTGGGTGAAAGGTTACGCGAACCTTGCTCTAACTTACGTTGAATCAACGAGAAGTAATGGGAGTCAATGCCACTGACGAAGCTCGTCAGGTTCTGCCCTTTTTCATTGGTGACGTTCGCATCCCACTTGGCATAAACACTGGATGCTTGTTTCACAAAACCCGATTGTTCGATCATATCGACCTTATCCTGCGGGATCTGGATCTGGCGTCTCAGGGGTAAGCCATGCCAAGGTTTACTGGTGCTCGACGGAAAGGCGACTTGCACATTGTTGACCATAAACGACAACTGCTGAGTTTGATGGCGATAAAAACCTTCACCCAATGCAATCAACACCACAACCGAAATCACACCCCAAGCAATCGCCACGATGGCCAACATGCTCTTCATGCGATGCGCCATCAGTGTTTGCCATGTTTGCTGCAATAAGGTTTGCTGTAATAACGTTTGTTGCAATAGACGGATCATGAATTAAATGCTCGGGAGATCAGTACCATGGTGTCGTCATCTAACTTACCTGCGGTTTGCAACAAGCCGATACGCTGACGCCAGTAGTTGTACAGGTTGTTTTGCAGGCTGTTTTTCGCTTCAAACAAGCTGTTGTGCGCACTGATCACTTCCGAGACTTCTAACAAGCCGGCATCGTAAAGTTTCTCTTTGCTGCGCAACACTTTCTCACGAGAAGTCACCAGCTCGTTCGCCATTAAGACTTGATTCCAGTTGATGTCGACTTGAGTAAATTGCTGAATCACGCGCTTTTGGATGTCGATTTCGACTCGACGTAAGTCTTGTTTTGCGCTGAGGGTATTGAGTGACGCTTCGTCCACTCTGGCACGCGTTGCGCCGTTCAAGTCAATCGGCACGCTTAGTGTGATGCCAGCGCTGAACTCGCCGTCTTTGCGTCTGTCATCATCGTTATACCCAACGTTACCTTTCACCGTTGGGTAGTAACCGCCTTGGGCTGAGTCTTTAGCAAACTCGCTGGCTTTGACGTTCTGAGCTGCCACCAGCAACTCTGGGCTGCTGTCTTTAGCAAGCTTTAACCATTGTTCTTGTGATTCCACCATCATTGGTGGTTGAACAAGGGAGTCAGTGCGAATTTGGTCAACGTCTTGTGGAACTTGGTTGATCAAAGCCGCCAGCTCTGCTCGTTTGACTTCTAAGTCTGAGCGCGCATTCAAAATACCGGCTTTATCGGCAACTTGTGTCGCACGGATCTCTTCGACATCAACGGATTTCACTTTACCTGCTCGGTAACGCTTCTCGATGATCTTTAGCAGTTTGTTGCCTTCTTCCAGTTTGGACTGCGCCAGTTGCAGATCCCCCTGCGCGCTTGCCACATCCAAGTAAGACGAGAGTAGTCTTTGTGCAAGTTCATTGTGTGACTGAGCAAGCTCTAGCTGAGATTTAATGTAGTTGGCATTGGCTTGATCCAAATCTGACCACAAGCTGCTGTCCCAGATGGTTTGAGAAAGCGATGCGCCATAACTGTTGGTGTTGTCGGCGGATTCATTCCAATTCGCCGATGCCGTCGCACTTAAGCCGGGTAAGAGTGAGCTGCGGCTTGCATCAACACCCACTTCACCGAGTTGAACACCAATTTTGGCTTTCTCGTAGTTCGGGTCATTTTGCTTCGCCTGTTGCCATGCTTGTTCAATCGAGATGGCATAGCTTGGTAAGCTGAGTGTGGCGGCCAGAATCGCGCATCCGATTTTAGATAGATTTCGCTTAGCCATGCGCGGCTCCCATCATCATGCTGTTATCGATGATTTCTTCGTCTAGCTTAACGCCGTCCAATACTTCTACATTGATGCCATCCGACAAACCAAGCTTCACTTTTTGTTTGTGGAAACCTTGCTCTGAGCTATCTGGAATCAATACGTTTGGTGTATCGCCATCAAATTGCAGTGCTCGTTCTGGCAAGGTTAAGACGTTCTCAGATTTCTTCAGTGTGATTTGTGCTGTGGACGAGAAACCCGAACGCAGTAAGATCTCTTTCGGGATCTTCAGGTCACCAACTTCCACTTCAAATCCGTTATCAAAGCTTTTTGCCGTCGCGTTACCTTCTGGCGAGTTAAGGTTCTCTGATTGGATCGCAACTTTGGTTAACACTCCGGAAATTTCCATATCAGGATAAGGCGCAACGGTAAGTAATACAGGCATGCCCGGGGAAAGCTGCCCGGCATCGTGCTCGCTGACGCTGCCTTTGAAGATCAGGCTGTTCATGTCTGCCAGAGACATCATTTCTGTCGCCGCTTGGCTGGATTCGGTCGAGATGATTGGCTCACCGACTTCTACTTTGCGGTTTAATACTGTGCCATCGATTGGTGCATAAATGGTTGAGGTTAAACGGGCATCACCAATGGAAGCTTCACCACTGCGGATCAGTTCTAGATTCTGGCGCTTTTGCAGTACGTTCGCTTGAGCGGATTTCACTGCTGAGCGTGCGCTGACGTATTCGTCGTAGTTGTTTGGAATGATGTCTTGTTTCACCAAGCTTTCAAGGTTAGCCAGCTTTTGCTTAGCGGATTCTAAGTCGGCTTCGCTGCGCATGAGATCTGTTGATGCATCGGTTAATGCTTGCGGCGTCGGGTTGGGGCGAACCTTAATCAATGCTTGGCCTTGCTTGACCTTCTCACCGACCTGCACGTACATCTCGCCCACGATGCCATCGATTTGCGACTTAATAGACACCGAGTGCGCAGGGACAATATTGCCGACCGCTACCGCTTGTTTTTCAATGGTTCCCTTTTCCACCGCCAGCGTTGGAAACGCCTCTGGTTGAGTAGAAGATTGCAGATAAAAATATGCACCGCCGCCAAGCAATGCAACGCTCACAGCAGAGACAAGCCAAATTTTTGCCATTATTGATACCGATTATTTTTGTGTAGTCTTGTGACCATCTTATGAACATAAAGTTCTAGAATCATATCGGCTTTAATGTCGCGAGTTTGTAATATTTGGTATGGCTATGTCAGATAGCTATTGACAGTAAGTTAGATGGATAATCC
>NZ_MCYD01001131.1:0-2423 GCF_002876325.1 Vibrio sp. 10N.261.52.A1 | reverse complement strand
GTGTTACTATGCACGCGAATTATATGTTTAATGTTAATTTTCTTTGGAGTTAATCATGGAACTAGGCCTGATCATCACTTTCATCGTTGCTGCAGCAGTAATGGTTAAGAAAGAAATGGCAGAGAAGTAATTTCACTTTATTCCTTTTTGATACAATTTTTAGTGAAATTGAAAAAGCCAGCTTATAGCTGGCTTTTTAGTTTCTGTAGTTCAGGTGTGTAACGAATTAGAATTCGTAGTTTGCAGATAAGCCCCAGTTACGACCAGGCTGAGATTTGATATCTGTGTTGAATTGAGAATCATGTGCGCTACCAGACATATCACTGTACAACCAGTACTTCTTATCTAGAGCGTTAAATAGACCAGCTCTCAGAGTTAAATCTGTCATAGGACGGTAATAAGCAGTCAAGTCTACAACTGTGTATCCGGATACATCAACGTTGTCGTCAGAGTTCCAATCATCCTTCGACGCAACCATTTTAACATTTAACGCAGAACCGAAATTATCGCGTTCAACACCAAATCCGATTGTACTTGTTAGTGGTGCAACTGAATCAATTGACTTACCAGTCTTCTTGTCTTCGCCATCCGCATAAGCAACAGCTAGGCGAGTGTAAGTGCCGTAAGGTGCGTCAAACAGAGTGTCAAGATTGATAGTTGACGAGAACTCAGCACCATAAATCGTTACTTCGTCTAAATTTTCTTTCGTGAACACATCTTTACCTCCTTGCTCACCTGTTTTCGTTTCGTTGATAAAATCAGTGTAATCGGTGTAGAACGTGCTCAATTCGAAACGGGCATATTGGTTGTTGCCACGCAATCCTAGCTCATAAGAAAGGCTTCTTTCTGCTTTCAGATTAGGGTTTGCCTCTACGATAGCACCTTGGTTATAGAAGTAGTAAAGGTCATAAACAGAAGGAGCTTTGAAGCCTTGGCCAATCTGACCAAAAACAGACAAGCTATCATTGATATGGTAAACCGAACCTAATTTGGCAGTGAATGCGTCATCTTCATTCTTGTCGTATTCCGTTGTGTAGCCTTCATCAGTTGATGGGTCAGCAACAAACGAGTCATAACGTAGACCGCCCGTTACGATGAGCTTGTCATCCATGAAGAACGCTTGGTCTTGAAGGAAAACACCCCATTGCGTGATTTTTGCGTCAGGAATACCTGTACTACCTGGAGTAACAGTGCCTCTGTCAAACTTATGGTCAGTATTGTCTAATTCGAAATCATTTTGTAGGTAAGTAAAACCATACGTAAACTCATAGTCAGCACCGCTAATGTTAACCAACTTAGACAGCTGTGTATCGACCTGCATATTTACATCAGATGCATCACGCTCACGTAAACGACGTCCATTAAAACCAGTCGTGTCGTAGTTTTTATTCAGAGTACTAGAATCTTGGTAACTTAGAGACCAATCCAGAGAGTCTGCAATTGAAGAGTTTAGTTTAAGTTGTTGCTCTAGAGTCGCACGGAAACGTTTGTTGGTGTCTTCATTGTAGTTATCCGTATAAACAAAACCCGGCATAAGTTGGTAGCCATTGTAGTTCAGCTCATCTTCATCATATTGACGCTGATAATGTTCTACCGTTAGGCCAATCTTATTCGAATCAGATACATTGTAAAATGCTTTTGCTAAGAAGTTACTTAGCTCCGTATCTGCAGGGTTAGCAGCACCGCGATCTGGGCCTTCAACATTAGAGCCCGACGAGTGAGTCTCTGTTTCATGACCTTGAGCGTATGTCGCCATTACGATAGTTTCTAGCTTATCTTTACGCATAGCCCAAGAAAGAGTGTTCTTAAACTGTTCATCAGCAGAAGTGTAGCTAGATTTGATACCAAAACGGTTTTCATCACCGTCAGTTCTAAGCATATCCTCTGGGTTCTTTGTTCTCAGCAGTACCGCACCACCAATAGCATCAGAGCCATAAAGCGTAGAAGCGGGCCCTTTATTCACCTCAATGACACTCAATGTGTCTACTTCAATCGCGTTTGAATATTTACGCTGTTCAGATGCACCAGGGTTATATGGAGTAGGTTGTTGCACACCATCTACCATTAATTTAACGCGGTCACCTTCGACACCACGAATATTAAAGCCTGAAATACCAAAACGGCCACTACCTTGAGCTTCTACGCCAGGTGTGTACTGAAGGGCTTGCTTTATGTCGTTGGACATTTGATTATCAATATCTTCTGAAGATACTGATTCAATAGAGCTTGAAACATCAGCTTTACTTTGTTCAGTACGAGTTGCCGATACAACAACCTCGTCAAATAGGGCATAATCTTCAGCTAAGGCTGAGGTTGATGAAAGCGCTAAAACGATTGAAGCAGAGAGTAGGGATTGCTTATACATCTGATAGTTACCTTAATTCCATAGTATTATCTTGATTTCGCGAAAGATAATATTGGAT
>NZ_MCYD01001130.1:0-696 GCF_002876325.1 Vibrio sp. 10N.261.52.A1 | reverse complement strand
GTTTGATGAACCAACATCTGCACTTGACCCTGAACTAGTTGGGGAAGTGCTTGGCGTAATGCGTGATCTAGCAGAAGAAGGAAGAACCATGCTTGTGGTAACACATGAAATGGCTTTTGCTCGTGACGTATCAAACCATGTGATGTTCTTACATCAGGGCTTGGTGGAAGAACAGGGCGACCCAGCTAAACTGTTTACGAACCCAGAGTCTGAGCGATTACAACAATTTATCTCCTCGATCTATTAATTGGTCTTGGCTGGTGAATGTCGAAATAGAACAGAATTGAAACATTACTGCTAAGGTCAATGGCGGCGGTGTAAACAATGAAACACAACAACACAGCTCAATAAGCAAAACAATATTAAAACTAGCAAAACATAAAAACCTAAATCACAGGAGTAGGGATATGAAAAAGTGGTTATTAGTCGCGGCACTTGCTGCAACTGCGGCAACAGGCGTAGCTCAAGCGAAAGAATGGAAAACAGTACGCTTTGGTATTGAAGGTGCTTACCCTCCATTTAGCTGGACAGAAGCAGATGGTTCACTGAAAGGCTTTGACGTGGACATGGCTAACGCGCTTTGTACTGAAATGCAGGTGCAATGTAAGATCGTTGCACAAGATTGGGATGGTATTATCCCTTCTCTACTTGCTCGTAAATATGATGCGATCATCGCGGCAATGTCTATCACTGAAG
>NZ_MCYD01001129.1:0-8916 GCF_002876325.1 Vibrio sp. 10N.261.52.A1 | reverse complement strand
GCCTTTGTACTTAGTTAGGTCACCATGTACGTCCGACGTAACCTCATTGCTGTCGGAATCTATGTAATTCATTGTTGATTCAAGATAAAAATTGGTATCAAGAATTTGTGAGCCAGCAGTGAATTGTACGCCTGTGTCGTCTTCATTGATGCCAACGCCGCCAAGTACGTACATGTCGTTAGCTGCGAAAGATGAAGTTGACAGAATAGCTAGTGATGCAAGGATGAATTTTCTCATTTTTATCGCTCTGGTTAATAAATTTCGGTGAGCATTCTAGCTACTTCTTTAAAATAAAAAACACCGTTCGAAATTGGGGTGGCGATTTTTAATTTGTATTAAATGTTTCGATGTAGAATTAATAAAGGTGAATGAGATTATTACTTATAAGTCATAGGCTTATTCTCATTGGTAAATGGGCGATATCAGAGAAATTAATGGGAAACGGTTCGATGTTTAATATCTTATTTTCATGTTCCATAACAATTTTTTGTATCCAAAGCTCACTTCATATCCACGTTGCTTAATAGTTCCCGTTTTCTCTCCTTATATGCAGACATGAAAAAAGGGTTACTCGTGATGAGTAACCCTTTTTTGAAACGTTTTAAGCCAATCTGAGGCTTAATTCTTTATGCATTAAGCACTGAAGATTTGAGATAGCTCTGTCGCACATAGGTGGTACTGACGAGGGCAGTTGCGCCATGTTGTTAGCATGCGACGGTATTTGTCTAGCATTGGCATTTGGCTATTGAAGTGGTGATCCGCTTTGTCGAACTGAGGGTAAAGGCCTTCAGAGTCAACTAGGAAACGTACGTAGTGTACGATTTGCGCTTCAGATGCAATGTCGAAACCTAAGAACTGTAGGCGACGCTGATCAACCTCTTTACGCTCGTCTTCTGCAAGCATTTTGTTCGACTCTTGCATTGCATGGTACATCTCCATGATGTCGATAATTTCGCGACATTCTGCTTCAGTCAAACAACCAAACTCTTTGTTAAGCTCACGCATTTGGAGTTCGTAACCACGCTCTACAATCGTTTGTAGACGTTGATATTTAGCTGAGTTCTCAGGATCCATTTGAGACATTAGGTAGTATTGATTTGATAGAATTAGACGCTGAGCATTGGTCATTTCCATGGGAGAAGCCTCACTAAAAAACTAAATGTTGTATTCTTTTGTTGAAGTAAGAGTAACAGCATTCCTACGAGTGGAAACATGATCTCAACACGGATTTAATATGATTTTTTGAATTGATAAACAAAAGTTGTAAAGAAAAGTGAAAGGATTGTTTGGCTCGAAAAAGAAAACGCCCCAATCGAAATTGAGGCGTTTGAAACAGGTTTTAAATACCGTTGATATTAGTATTTTACATTGGAGTGGTATTGGCTCAGAACCGCAACAATCTCATCCATTGTCTCTTTACTTGGCGGGTTTACGCCTTCAAGAGGGTAGTCTAAACCAAGAGCTTCCCATTTATGCGCGCCCAGTTTGTGGTAAGGAAGCAGCTCTACTTTTTCGATGTTGTCCATGTCTTTAATGAACTCACCAAGTAGGTGTGCATCTTCTGGTGTGTCTGTGTATCCAGGTACAATCACGTAACGGATCCAAGTCGTTTTACCAATCTTATGAAGGTAACGGGCAAAATCGAGAGTGCGCTTGTTAGATACACCAATGAAATCATGGTGAATTTCATCACGCATATGTTTCAGGTCGAGCATCACAAGATCAGCGGCGTCTAATACTTCATCAATCACTTCTGTGTGTTTACGAATATAGCCATTAGTATCAAGGCAAGTATGGATACCTTCAGCCTTAGCCGCTAGAAAGAAGTCACGGACAAACTCAGGCTGTAGCATTGCTTCACCACCAGAACAGGTGATGCCACCGCCAGAAGCTTTCATGAAGTGACGGTAAGATTTCGCCTCGTTGATGATTTCTTCTACAGTGACTTCTTTACCATCATGAAGGTCCCATGTATCGCGGTTGTGGCAGTACATACAACGCATTAAGCAGCCTTGAAGAAATACAATAAAGCGGATACCAGGGCCATCGACAGTACCACAAGATTCGTATGAGTGAATGCGACCAGTTGTAGACATGAGCTATTCTCGTAGAGGAATTTATGCCCTTTATTTTATTACAAAAACGGTACATAAAATAGGGTCAAATCGTAACGAGACCTTTAAAAATAAAGGCAATCACCACGGAAGATGATTGCCTTTGTCAAACTTGAAAAGTAAACGTGAAAGCTTGAGTGATTCGCTAGAAGAACGCGAACATGGTAATGCCACCGGTGGTGTAGATAGACTCTTTCGCTTCTTTGTAATCTGGTGTTTTTGCGGTTAGTGCGAAGGATGCACCAACGTATTGGTTGTACCAAGCCACACCCATGACTGCAGTCGCTTGAAGGTTCTCTAGAGTTACGTCGTAGATAGCTGGATCTTCATTGTTTTTATTCGCGTATTCATCAACACCAGAGCGGTCACCTTCAATCGTTAAGTCATTGAAACGGTAACGACCTTCTAGGCCTGCATAGGTAAACCAGCCTGCGTTCGAAGCACCGATCATCCCTGGTTTAAATGGATTTTCGCTTGTGATATTAGCCGCACCAAAGTTACCACCTAGGTCAGTACCCCAACGGAACATAAAGCCTGATGAAATATCGCTTCTAAAGTTACCCACGTTGATTTCTGAAACGTTAGAGATCTCGAAGTCGGTATTCGCCAACGCTTGATTACGCATGAGATTGAAATGACTTAGGTAACCAACGCTGCCTGCCCACTCATCATCAACTTGGTATTCCCAACCTAAAGGCTCATCTGATTTAGTGATCGAGTGAACAAGTTTTTGAGCATCTTCAGAAAGCGCTCGTTCACCGGTGGTACCAAACGTAATGTTAAAACGCTGAGCTTGTTGTGGGTTCAAGCTGATGTAGTTGAGTTCTGTGTGTAAGTAACCTGCGTATGGGCGGTCGTTCGCTGATGGCGTTTCTAATTCGATATCAGAAGGGGTATACATTTTGTGGCCAAGGGTGATTTCCCACTTATCTAAAGAGCTTGCGCCCCAGTAAGAAAGACTTAAAGGTTTTACCCAATCGTATGGCGTAATGCTTGATGATGTGTAACCCAGAAACAGTCCGTTGGTATAGTCTTGGTCAACGCCAAAAACTCCATCATTGTCTAATGCGAAAGTGACCGTAGAACGTTCAGACGCCAAAGATGAAAAAGAGAGAAGAAGCAGGGGTAAACAACGAAGGTATTTCATGGAGCAGTTACTCTTAAATTATGAACCGCGATATTACCGTAATTTGCACGGATTTGTGGAAAAAAAGTGAATGGAAAAGGCCTTTTTTGTTCAATCTAACATTTAGGGAGAATGTTGGTGTTATTGGAATTAGCATCAGATATAAAAAAGCCCCGCACATTGGCGAGGCTAATTATTATTTACTGTCTGTTGAGCGTGAGCTTATAGAGACTCAGTAAATGTACGTGCGATTACGTCAGCTTGTTGCTCTGCAGTTAGAGAGTTGAAGCGTACAGCGTAACCAGATACACGGATTGTTAGCTGAGGGTATTTCTCAGGGTGCTTAACTGCGTCTTCTAGAGTGTCGCGGTTAAGAACGTTCACGTTAAGGTGTTGACCACCTTCAATGCCAGCTTCGTGGTGGAAGTAACCATCCATTAGGCCTGCAAGGTTCGCTTTCTGACCTTCAGCATCTTTACCAAGAGCGTTAGGTACGATAGAGAACGTGTACGAGATACCATCTTGTGCATCAGCAAACGGTAGTTTACCTACAGACGTTAGTGACGCTACAGCACCTTTCTCATCACGACCGTGCATTGGGTTAGCACCAGGAGCGAAAGGAGCACCAGCACGACGACCGTCTGGAGTGTTACCTGTTTTCTTACCGTATACAACGTTAGATGTAATAGTAAGAACTGACTGTGTAGGGATAGAGTTACGGTAAGTCTTAAGCTTACGGATCTTGTTCATGAACGTAGAAACTAGTTCACAAGCGATATCATCTACACGAGAGTCGTTGTTACCGTATTTAGGGTAATCGCCTTCGATTTCGAAGTCAGTTGCGATGCCATCTTCGTCGCGGATTGGTTTAACAGTCGCGAACTTAATTGCAGATAGTGAGTCAGCTGCAACAGATAGACCAGCGATACCACAAGCCATAGTACGACGAACGTCACGGTCATGAAGAGCCATTAGAGACGCTTCGTAGCTGTACTTGTCGTGCATGTAGTGAATGCTGTTTAGTGCAGTCACGTATTGCTTAGCTAGCCAGTCCATGAATGTGTCTAGACGAGCCATTACGTCATCGTAGTTAAGAACTTCGTCAGTGATCTTGTCAGAAACAGGACCTACTTGAAGTTTAAGCTTCTCATCTACACCGCCGTTGATTGCGTAAAGCATTGTTTTCGCAAGGTTAGCACGAGCACCGAAGAACTGCATTTGCTTACCAACGATCATTGGAGATACACAACAAGCGATAGCGTAATCATCAGACTCTAGGTCAGGACGCATTAGGTCATCATTTTCGTACTGGATAGAAGAAGTATCGATAGATACCTTCGCACAGAAACGCTTGAAGCCATCAGGTAGTTGCTCAGACCAAAGAACAGTGATATTTGGCTCTGGAGAAGGACCCATAGTGTATAGAGAGTTTAGGAAACGGAAGTTAGAACGCGTTACTAGCGTACGACCGTCGATACCCATACCACCCATAGACTCTGTTGCCCAGATTGGGTCGCCAGAGAATAGCTCATCGTACTCAGGAGTACGTAGGAAACGAACCATACGTAGCTTCATTACGAAGTGGTCGATCATTTCTTGAGCTTCAACTTCAGTGATCTTGCCAGCAGCGATATCACGCTCGATGTAGATGTCTAGGAAAGTCGAAGTACGACCTAGAGACATTGCAGCACCGTTTTGAGACTTAACAGCCGCTAGGTAAGCGAAGTAAGTCCATTGGATAGCTTCTTGAGCAGTTTGAGCTGGCTCAGAGATATCGAAGCCGTACTTAGCAGCCATCTCTTTGATTTGACCTAGAGCGCGGTGTTGCTCAGAGATCTCTTCGCGAAGTTGCATTGTTTCTGCTAGGTTTTCGCCGTTTTCGAATTGCTCTTGAAGAGAAGCAAATTGAGCTTGCTTGTCTTTCATTAGGAAGTCGATACCGTATAGAGCTACACGACGGTAGTCACCGATGATACGACCACGGCCGTAAGCATCTGGAAGACCAGTTAGAACACCAGACTTACGACATTTTAGGATGTCAGGCGTGTAGATATCGAAAACACCTGCGTTGTGTGTTTTACGGTATTCAGAGTAGATTTTAGAAACAGCTGGATCCAGAGTTTCACCGTATGCTTTACAAGAACCCTCAACCATACGAATACCACCGTTAGGGATGATCGCACGCTTAAGTGGTTTTTCTGTTTGAAGACCAACGATAGTTTCTAGATCTTTTTCGATGTAACCCGCATCATGAGAAGTGATGGTAGAGATAACAGAAGTATCGAAATCTACAGGTGCTTTAGTTGCGTTTTCCTGTTTGATACCTTCCATTACCGAAGCCCAAAGCTTGTTAGTAGCCTCAGTACCTTCAGAAACTAGGAAAGACTCGTCGCCTTCATACGGCGTGTAGTTCTTTTGAATGAAATCACGAACGTTTACTTCGCTTTGCCACTCACCTGCAGCAAAATCTTCCCAAGCTTTAGCAAATTGCTCTGCCATGACATACCTACCTTTTTAGTAGAAAAAACACGTACATTAACACTGTTGAGCCAGCGCCCCTCGTAAGGGTAGTACACTCTTATTAATAACAATATATATGAGCATATGTGCTTCATATGGTTATATATATTGTCACTACTTTTTATATGTTGTCTTTACTCTATGTAATCAAGACTACGCTAAAAAATTTCTGCAAACCTTAAACTAAATCAATAAATGCTAAAAAAAGTTGAAAAAATTTGAGTGACAGGGGTTGCCACCCAAACTTTTTTTTAATCCGGTTACTACTTTTGTGTAGTAAAGGAGATTATAGCCAAGCTTTTAGACCATATTGACTTTCTAGCATACCAACTGCAAGCATTGCTACTAGACAGATAACCAAAACGCCAACTGGGATAACAATCTTGTCTACAAATGATAGACGCTTAGCACGCTCTTTATCACCAATTAGGCCGTTGTTATCTAGAAGCATAGTCAGTGCCCATGCTAGTACTGGGTTAACAACCGCTGAACCGAAGATACAGATACCAGCTGCTTGAGAGTCTTTTGAATCTTTAACCATCTGCATACCCGCTTCAAGTAGAGGTAGAGATACACCTACAAGTAGCGCAACACGCATCACTGGTGGCCATACTGCGACATCCATTGGGAAACCAAGAATCGCAACAATAATACATAGAGAGCCAAGCAAGATTGCGCCGCCAGGGATTGGACGTTTCGCGATAGCTGCTGGGATCATGTATGTACCCCAAGATGAAGTGATGTTACCACCACCAACTGCTGTACCTACCATTTGACGAACTGAACACATAGTCATTGTGTCATCAACATCCATCAGAACTTTTTCAGACTTTTTAGGGTAGTTCAGTTCTTGGAAGATACGGTGACCTAGGAAGTCTGGTGACCACATTGCTACCGCTAGGATTGCAAATGGTAGAGAAGCGATGAAGTGCTCAACGTTTGGTAAACCAAGCATCCAACCTTCTTCAGTAGAACCCCACCAGTAGATTGGGTTTAGGTTTGGAATACCTGTTTCAGTTACGAATTTGATATCGAAACCTGCACCAAGTACTAAAGCAATAGCTAGACCAGTGAAAGCACAAACAGGGATTGCTAACCAACGCTTGTTCACTTTAGCAAGGAATGCGTATAGGCCGATAGTAACGGCAAGAACAATCAAACCAATGTAACCCATGCTACCAGCAGCAACAGCGTCAGACTGAAGACCAACCGCCCAAGCTTGGATTGAGTTGATTTGGCTCATTGTACCGGTTAGACCCAAGAAGATAAGCAAGCCCCCCGCAGTACCTTCAGAAGTCAGGTTGACGAGCTTAGACCCACCTTTTAGGAAGCTAAGGATAAGACCGAAGACACCGATAAGAATTGCCAATGCAAGAGGGTGAGCACCAGCAAGAGCGATGGTACCAATAAGAGGAATCATTGGGCCGTGGTTACCGGCAAGGTTTGCTTTAGGGTTAAAGAAGCCAGAAGCAAGAATACAGAATAGCAGTGCAGGGATAAGCATTTCTACACGAGCAACTTCGATAGCAAACTCTTTACCCAGGTTTACGTGATCCCAAGCTTGAGTTAGACCTTCAGCCCAAGACATCATTACTGCAGAGTACATCGCGATGATACCAATGGTACCAGCCAGTGCAGGAACAAGGTCTTCGAGTTCAAAGCGGAAATCACGGCCTGGAAGGTTTAGACCAAAGCGACGAGGCTTCATGATTTGAAGTTCGTGATCTAGATAATCTGAGCGGTTCTCAAATTCAGAAGCAGGACGGTGTAGCTCTTTATAGCTTTTCTCTTCTACTTCAGAGTTCGCATTATTGACAACGTCTGACATAGATTCCTCATATTTTTATGTTAGTAATTCAAAATTGAATTCTATAATTTCGCGTAATTGTGTTATTTCTTAGTTATAACTCATTAACATTTTGTTGCACGGCTTTGGTGTGCTTTATGCAGCTAAGTTAAAAGAAATGTATGGCATTTTTGATGCCTTATTGTGTGTTGAGGAGTCTAACAAGCTTACCCTTTAGGGTGATTGATCTTGATCACTTTATGAGTGTATGTGAAAGAAAGCTACAGAATGCAGCGTTCCATTAACGTACCGTTGATAAATTGTGTAATTTGTTTTCACAAATTGACGTTTCCCTCCTTTTCTAAAGCATAGTCAATGGTGGATTGCTCTGAATGACTGATTCTTATTGAGTTATTTCATTTTTACCTACCTTCCACGATACCCGGGCCCACCGCTTACAATACAGTAGCCTTAAAATAATTGTGGTTCATAGAGTGTGTCGCTTGCTGAATTCGTATTTATGGTTTTGCTGTTAACGACACTTCTTCGTTCACCAAACTTGTTTTTCTTGTGAGACGTTAGGCTACGAGAATCTCATTTTGGTTAACTTTATTTAAACAATGTAAGCGTTGGATTTATAGCTTATTGATAGAAGTCATTCATAAAATTGAGGTGAAAACGCTACCTTTTGCATAATAAGTCAGAGTGAAGTGCTATTTATTCCAAATTATTAGGTTAATAATTTGTTGCATGTTAATCCGTGTGGTGCTAGTTTGTATCGCATGAAAAGGTCGGAGTACCTTGCATTTTCACAAACTTGGGAGAGAAAGCGCATGAAAGATGTACCGGCGCTGGACATAAAGGATCTACACAAAACGTTTGGTCAAAATGAAGTTTTAAAGGGAATTTCACTTTCTGCGCATAAAGGCGATGTGGTATCGATTATCGGATCTTCAGGTTCGGGTAAAAGTACTTTCCTTAGATGTATCAACCTTCTAGAGACACCGACTGCAGGCGAGATTTGGGTTAATGGTGAATTAATTCAGATGAAAAATAACCGCCAAGGTGTGTCTGTACCTGCTAATGAAAAACAAGTTCAACGAATCCGTTCTCGTTTGGCGATGGTTTTTCAGGGGTTCAACCTTTGGTCTCATCTGACCGTTCTCGAAAATGTTATTGAAGCACCTGTTCATGTATTAGGTGTACCTAAAGCACAAGCTATTGAAAATGCAGAGCTACTGCTTAAGAAAGTAGGCCTGTATGAGCGTAAAGATTACTACCCAGGTCATTTATCTGGTGGACAACAACAACGTGCTGCGATTGCAAGAGCGCTAGCGGTTGATCCTGAAGTAATGCTGTTTGATGAACCA
>NZ_MCYD01001128.1:0-2671 GCF_002876325.1 Vibrio sp. 10N.261.52.A1 | reverse complement strand
CTCAAGCACACCTGTAGGTTGGTGTTCGAGCTTTAATAACGCCTGAATAGCGACGTCAGCTTCACTTGAATCAATGTGGCAGGTGATCGATTCGCCTTCTTTCCATTTTTTGACCAGATAGTTCCATTTCCAACCACATTCTAAGTTTTCAAGTTGCTGATATTTCATGTCTAATCTCGAGTGTTAATCCTAGTGACAGCGTAACCCAAAATGGGCGATTTAACAATTATTGTCTTGAAAGAATAGACCAAGATCATACTTATATCAGTCCAGTGATCAGTAACGTCCATATAGAGCTACAAGCGAGATCGGTTTTTCTATATACTCCCTACCTCATTATCATAATCAGAAACTTAAATGACTCAAGTAGATTGGCGACATGTTACGCCTCAGTACGACGAATATAGCGCTCAATTAGAGCAATTCCATGACATCTCGCCTCTCCCATTTTCAGATATTCAACACCGATTCAGAGATGCGTTGACTCGCTTTGTCCGCTTATCAAACCTTTCACGTGTTTTGTTGGTCAACTCTCCGGACAACTCGATCTATCGCCAAATGATCGTTGAGTCTTTAGTCGCTGAACTGAATGACGATACACAGCCCGTTATCAAAACCGAATCGTTGAATGCAATTTCTCTGTTCGACCAAGTTCAGTCTAGAGATGGAAAAGTCATCGCGACGAAACCTGGTCTACTCACCAGAGCAAACAACGGCTACTTGATCGTATCTGCAAATTTGATTCTTGCTAATCCGGGTAGCTGGTTATTATTAAAATCTGCGCTTCTTGGCGAAGCTGTCGAACCGATCAGCAGTAACCCTGAGCACTTGAATCAATCACCAACGCTTCCTCTTACATACAACATCAAATTGATTGTCGTTGGAGACAGAGCGCAACTCGGTGACCTTGATTACTTGGATAGCGATATTCAAACCGGTTTTTGTCTTTTTAGTGAAATTGAACAAGACATTAAACTTTCTGAAGAGACTTTGACTCAATATCTAGGGTATCTGAAGTGGCTTCAGCAGCGTTACGAACTGCCGAATATGACTCAACAAGCGTTGACGGCGATTTTGACCGCAGGCGCCCGAGAAACAGAAGATCAAAGTTACATTCCATTGTGTCCGATTTGGCACAACGCGCTACTGAATGAAGCGCTGATTGAAGCCAATAACGGCGAGATTGATATTCAGCATATCCAACAAGCTCAACAGCATAAATACAATCGAGAATCATACCTACCAGAGCGCGCACTTGATGATATTCGAGATGGCCAAGTCATCATCGAAACTGAAGGTGAACAAGTGGGCCAAGTGAACGGCCTAACCGTTATCGATGTTCCAGGTCACCCAATCTCTTATGGTGAACCTGCACGTATTTCGTGTGTCATTCACTTTGGCGATGGCGATATTGCCGATGTTGAACGTAAAGCTGAGCTTGGTGGCAACCTGCATGCGAAAGGCATGATGATCATGCAAGCGTTCGTTAGCAGTGCGCTAAACCTTGAAGATCCATTGCCATACGCTGCGTCTGTCGTGTTTGAACAATCGTATTGCGAAGTTGATGGCGACAGTGCTTCACTTGCTGAGCTGTGTTCTCTAGTGAGCGCACTATCTGAATACCCTATCGACCAACAAATCGCTGTAACGGGTGCTGTCGACCAATTTGGTCGTGTGCAAGCGGTTGGTGGCCTCAATGAGAAGATCGAAGGTTTCTACCATGTTTGTAAGCATCAAGGCCTAACAGGCAAACAAGGCGTGATACTTCCAAGGTCTAATTTGAGACATCTTGCACTGAAACCGGACCTTATCGAAAGCATCAAAAACGAAGAATTTCACATCTGGTCTGTGTCAAATGTAGACGAAGCTATTCCTCTCATTATGAACAAACCATTTAGAGACGATGAAGAAGAAAGCGTTCTTAGTAAAATCGCGGAACGTATTGAAAACTTTGAAAGACATGAGCACCCAATTGGAATTGTTGGACGCATCAAAAACTGGTTTGTCTAGTACTGATCGGACTTGTTTAGCGTACACCTGTTCACTAATATGCACCTATCAAAAATCGGAGTAATTGATAATGCAAAACAAACGTGATTCTTACAC
The DNA here is from genome assembly GCF_002876325.1 of Vibrio sp. 10N.261.52.A1. Lineage (NCBI taxonomy): Bacteria > Pseudomonadati > Pseudomonadota > Gammaproteobacteria > Vibrionales > Vibrionaceae > Vibrio > Vibrio sp. 10N.261.52.A1. Next base: position 565 of record NZ_MCYD01001128.1, on the reverse strand, counting down.
TCGCGAAGAGCTTCTAGCTTCAAGCCAAGGCGAACTATGGCCACAAGGTCCTCAACTACCAGCACCAAACATGTTGATGATGGACCGCATCACCAAAATGTCTGAGACTGAAGGTGATTTCGGTAAAGGTTTAGTGCTTGCTGAGCTCGATATTACTCCTGACCTATGGTTCTTCGATTGTCACTTCCCTGGTGACCCAGTAATGCCTGGTTGTCTAGGCCTTGATGCAATGTGGCAACTGGTTGGTTTCTACCTTGGTTGGGTTGGCGGCGAAGGTAAAGGCCGTGCTCTAGGTGTTGGTGAAGTTAAATTCACTGGTCAAATCCTACCTACAGCGAAAAAAGTAACATACGAGATCCACATGAAGCGCGTTGTTAACCGTCGCCTAGTTATGGGCCTTGCAGATGGTCGCGTACTTGTTGACGGCAAAGAGATCTATGTTGCTAAAGATTTGAAAGTTGGCCTTTTCCAAGATACGTCAGCATTCTAATTAGATAGTTAGATTTAAATAAAGCAGCCATTGGTTGCTTTATTTTTGTTCCCAAAACATTTAGTTATAGTGCAC
>NZ_MCYD01001127.1:0-1099 GCF_002876325.1 Vibrio sp. 10N.261.52.A1 | reverse complement strand
ATGTAGTAGAGAGACTTGTGTTTATAAACTGGATTCTCTATGCCTCGCTTGCCCGCCATGACTGCAAACGCCAAAAAGCTACTGCCAGTGCCGATAAAAGAGAAGATTAAAAATGCACCGGCAATGGCGTTGTGTTCTGGATTGGCAATCACAAAACCAAAAGGGATCAGTGAATAGAAAAGGAAATCTAGACTGATATCGAGGAAACCACCCGCATCACTGATACCTTGGATTCGAGCCAAGGCGCCATCAAGCCCATCACAAACTCTGTTGAAAATGATGAAACCTAACGCCCACTCATATTGCTCAAACGCTAACGCCGGAAACGCTAAACAGCCGACCAAAAAACCAAATAGGGTGGTTTGATTGGCGGTAATGCCGACTCGATTCAGTACTTTGGCAGACTGGTTTAATGGCCACTTGATGACCTTTATTGAGTACTTATCCAGCATGGTTGCTTCTCCATGGCCAAGAGAGTACTTGAGCCCCTTGAGGCACATCTGCTTCGTCGTGTGTCACCATCAGCGTAGGGATATTGGCTTTGGTTAATTGCTCAAATACCCAGTCCCGAAATTGTGCTCTGAGCTCTTGGTCTAACTTACTGAACGGTTCATCAAGTAGAGCCAACTTAGGCTTCGCCAATAACATACGAGTTAAACTGATTCTCGCTCGTTGACCACCAGAAATCTGATCGGGAAAAGACGCTGCTAAGTGTGTCAGTTCAATGTCTTTTAACGCTGCCATGGCTTGCTGTTGGCGAGCAGAGCCTTTAACCGAATTAGGTAGTGAGAATGCCAAGTTTTCCCATACTTTTAAGTGAGGGAACAATAGATCATCTTGAAAAAGAATACCGACCTCACGTTGGTGTGATGGGAGATCGTCCAGTTGAATGTCATTCAAAACAACACTTCCAGAGTACGAAAACTCTTCATTCAAGTGGCCTGCGATGGCGTCCAATAAGGTGGATTTACCGCAACCGCTCGGTCCCATCAATGCCAGTATCTGGCCCGATTCTAATGTTACATTTAGCGCTGAAAACAGCGAATCACCACCAGTTTTATGGATGGCGAGGTCGTTGAGGTACAGACTCATTACTTAA
>NZ_MCYD01001126.1:0-411 GCF_002876325.1 Vibrio sp. 10N.261.52.A1 | reverse complement strand
TTTATAATCTGTTTCGTCTTTAGAGCGAACGAGCGGCAGGAAATCGTAAAATCACATTAAAATTGATCTACTTCAAAATCTAAGACCCTGAAAAAGTTATAGTACACCTTGTCGTCTAGTTAGTCATTCGTGGCTAGCATGTTGAGCAAGACGACACTTCCTTTTGAAGGCTGACTTTACTTTCTCCTAATCAGGAAACTGATTATTTCAATTGGCGTTAAGTTAATTGCTTTATACACATTCCGACCACACAGTATTGTGTGGTTTTTTTTGCCTCAAGAAAACCAATCTCCTACACCGCTATAACAGTCTTTACTTACAATAGTTTAGTATCTTACGACAACCATTCACCCCAAAAGGTTCGCCTGAATTTGCAGTTATATTTTCAGACAGTGAGATACTCGTATCACG
>NZ_MCYD01001125.1:0-18341 GCF_002876325.1 Vibrio sp. 10N.261.52.A1 | reverse complement strand
GTATTAATAACTTATACCACTCAGTAAAAGCTCACTGATATCCTTACAAATATGCATTTACCCTAATCAGGGTTACAACGCCTTCACTTTAGTTATTTCAAAGTCTCACAAATAAAGTCAGATGTTAAATGCTGAGGAACTGATGGGATTTTCGCTTTTCGCGTTCATTCCGCCAAGGTAACTAAGGTGGAAAATATGAAAGACATATCATTCGCTTGCTGAAGGTGTACAACAAATTGGTCAACACTCTGGCATGGTGATGATTATCGGAGCGTCATTATAGCGAATGGAAAGCCTGATTATACGCATAAACATCACGTACCCAATTGCAGCGTAACTACTATTCACTTTCACTATTTCGTTACTATCTAATTTTAAGACAACATTTTCTTTAAGTATTGCAAAAAGATGATGTGACTAGGGGGGATCGCTTCTATTAACACCTTTAATTCTTGTTTAAGAAGATTTACATCTTGATTTACATCTTCACTATCGCCAATCAAAGAAGATACAGAAGTATTAAAGAAAAAAGATAACTTTATTAAATTATCTCGACTAATAGAGCCTTTTTTTAACCAAACTTGAACAGTTTGTCTAGTAACCCCCATTTCCCTTGCAAGTTCAGATTTAGAGATCCCTTTATCTTTTAAATACAAAGCTAAATTAGCTGCTAAAACACCATTCTGTTTATCCACGATCTTACTCTCTTGCTTCATTACTAATTAATGATACAAGCTCATTGATTTTTCCATAATGCAGATGATATCTTACAGTGTAAGTTTTAAACTGCTCTTTAAAAAACCACTCATGCACTACACCCCGACACCAAATTTAGTGCGCGCATCCCACTGCGCACTATTGCGAGCCCCTAATGCTCTGGGGCTCGCACCTTATCCTTGTGTTCTTATGTGACAATAGTTCCAATTCAAACATTTACCTAATACCAATGAAGAGGGACGTCTTTCCCCTCTGTGATGCTTAGTCAATCGCCTATTGGTCCAGATGAACATGACTCATAACCACATCAATACTGAATCAACAAGCGGTGTCCTGCCTTCTCAGCTTCCCTTCAAGGACTTGATCTCTCTATTCAATTTTTATAGAGTTGCTCCGTCTGCCATTGCGCAGTCAAGCACACGGGGTTAACCCCCCTTAAATGGCTCTCTGAAACGTGTCGCGGCTTTTTCCAAGTTCAAACGGAAAAAGTGAAAGCATACTTAACTGCCCTTAGCCTACATCGCTTCGGTGCTATCAAACCCGACGAGCCCCGCGCTCGACTTAGTGTCATGCACGAACTGTGCAGTGTCGCCTACCAATATCCAGAGTACAGGGCTATCACGCCTTGATTTTTTCGTCTCTGTTACTTTTATTTCGTGCATGAAATGGGTTCAAACCTAGGGGTCAGTGTTTTTGCCTCAAACGGTTTTTGATCGGTATTGTATGCAACGAAATGTTTGTGGTACTGTTTTTATATACAGTATTTTTGGTTTTGATAGGTCAGAAGGTAGGTTAAGGATGTTTCAATCAATTAAACGGTTCATTGATTGGCTTTACGCAGATGAACAACATAATCAATCCGATGTATCTCCCTCTGGTGCGCTGAGCGCTCCAGAGGGCTTTGTGCTGCCTGCCACTCGGGCTGAGCTCGAACACGACGAGATTATCCAGGACAAACTCCGCGTCTTAAAACGCAGCGGTCTTGCACTGCCGTTTGAGGTGTGGCCTGAGTTTGTCGTCGATACGGTCGTGAACTACGCCATGTGGTGTCAAGATATCCCTGCTTCAGAAAATTATCACCACACGGGTAAACGCGGTTTATTGCTCCACAGCCTCGATGTGGCCATTTACGCGATGCGTCTACGCCGCAATGCGATATTACCGCCCAATACCCCACCCGAAGAGGTGATCCACCGTGAAATCGTGTGGGTCTATGGCGTGTTTTTATGTGCGCTGCTGCACGACTCAGGCAAGATCAATGATGTGGACATCGAGTTGCATCAAGAAGGCGGGGAGGGGGAGCGTTGGAGTCCTGTGATGGGCGCCATTACCAGACCGTACCGTTGTCGTTACAACAAAGCACGCCAGTACTCGACGCACCAATATATGGGCCATACCCTACTGACTCAATTGCTAAGCTCTGACGCCATGCTGGCTATTTCCAGCGACAAAGCCTTGTTTCACAGCATGGTTGAGTACCTATCAGGTCATAAAAACCCGGACAATGTCATTGAGCAAATCGTGACGCAAGCGGACGCGGCCAGCGTCGCGCAAGACTTGGGTGCCGACAAAGAGGGGATTAATCTCGCCGCTGAGCAAGCGCGCGGAGCGACGGTATCTCTGGCGGGACAACTCAAGCTGACTTTATCGCACCTTCTGCAAAGCGCGACCATCCCACTGAACAAAAAAGGCGCCGAAGGTTTTGTGGAGGGGGAGCTCCTTTACTTGATGAGTAAGCCCATCGCTGATCGACTACGCAGCACGCTGCTTGAGCGTGGCATCACCTCTGTCCCTTCGGACAATTCCCGTCTGTTTAACGAGCTGCAGCAACACCAACTTATTCGTCCGAATGCCGATGACCTGGCGATTTGGAAGTGTGAGGTGCTGCTCTCTGAGTTTGACTGGCGCCAAACCTTTACCTTTATCTGTGTGCATTGGCCAACATTCGCCCCAGAAGCAGAGCTGGAGAGCCTGGTGGGGCACATTCTTCCCGTTAAGGGAGAAGCTGAGGGAGAAGCGACGTCTGCTCAACCTCAGTCAGTCGTGTCTGAGAATGAAGATGCGCCAACGACAGACACCACTCATTTTGAAGCGCCCCTCAACAATGACGCCATCAGTGATGACCTCATGGCTTTCATGCAGCCTGCTATGACGCAGGCTACATCGCCCATCGAGCAAGAGGATGAAGACCCAGAAGCGATACTTCCTGCAGCAATAGAGCCCGCCACGCCGATGGATGAGGTCGAAGCCGCGTTGGAAGCGTTAAACGCTGAGCCTGTCTCTGTGCCTGAGTCCAGCGAGCCTCACGCTCTCCTGCAGAAGATAGATTTGAGGGAGACCCAAGGCGAAGACTTGGGCCGCGCCTTCTACGAATGGGTAGATTTGGTTCTTAAAGGCGGTGTGCACCCGGTGAACCGTCAAGACGCGTTATTCCATCGTCTTGAACAAGGTTTGTTTGTGGTCTCGCCTGGCGCCTTTCGTACCTTCATCGATGAGCGTTGCCAGTACGCCAAAGCCAACAGTTACAGCGAAGTTCAACAAGGGTTGCAACCTCTAAAGCGTCATATCGTCACGAAAGAGGCGCGTAACGTACACAAAGCGCGCATTCAAGATTCCAATCAAGCACTGAACGGCTTTTTGTTTCCTTTGACCGAAGCGTGGGAAACTCGCTACGCGGTCAATCCACTTGTGATGTTGGAGGGGGTATGAGCATGAAAAAAGACGATCTTACCAGTGAAGTGCATTGGGCCGTTCTTAGCCACCTTGCGCATATGGCTTGTACTGGACAAGACATGGCACTGATGTCAGCGGGGTTTGATGCGAAATTAATAGGTCAATTGAAGAAGCAGTCTTTTTCTGAAATGAGGGCGCTTTCTCAGACTATCTGTGGACGCCAATGTGCTATCGATATCGATGCGCTTCGCCATGCCCTGGAAGTCTCAGAGATCCCTAATGAGGTGATTGTTTTTTTGCAACTTGGTTGCAGCAATAAAGCGTTGTCGCATTTCTTTTTTGTGAACGGAAAAGTGTCTTCGCATTGGCGAAAAATGGTGAAGCCGAAAGAGGCGTTCAGACAGAGATGCGTTCCTCCCTCGCAGATTCATGTGTTATGGAAAGCATTGGAGCAGCTACCTATTAATAACGTCCAACGGATTAATCAAGAGCAAATAGTCGCTGTGGCACAGCAATGCCAACTGAGCATTGGGGCGATATGGGCTGAAATTTGTGATGGTAGTCAACATTAGAAAAGTGGGATAAAGAGCATGAGCAATAAAAAGCAGCAAAGCAACAAAATGGGGGGCTTGATGGCCAGTGCCGAGGTGCAATTGCACAGCGTCGAAACCGTCAAACTGTGGAATCCATCAAAACGGAGCAAAGCCCCCGGTGTTGGGTTGTTTTTTCAACGTCTCTCGACACTGGAGCATGCGGCGCGCCATGACGACCCCTACGCGGATTTTGCCTTGCTTGAAATCGAGCGCGCCATCAACGCGGCGTTTGCTCTGTGCCAATCCACGCTCGATGCCCTGCCTCAGCGCAATAGCTCTCGCATTTTGTATCATGAGACCTTGAGCCGCGCACCGGTGAAAAAGTCAGTATCGGTCAAGACGCGCTTTGGTTGGCGTCTGTTGGCATTGTTAGAGCAGTTTGATATTGCCATGGTGCAGCTCTCAGATGCGCACTTTAAAGCGCAGATGACCCGCAGTGATTTTGAACAACATCGCCTCGCGTGCTTGAAAGCCCTGCGTGGGATCATTTCAATGAGCGTCACCTTTCAGCATTCGGGGGTGACCCGACAAGATGTGACGGACAACAATGCGAAAGCGCAAGCCGCTCAAGCTAAGCTCGGTGCTATCCCTTTTGAAGTCCTTGAAGGGGTCGAGCGCGCGGAGTTTGCGCCTGTGATTAAGATCTCACATGGCTAAGCGGACCGTGTTTCAGGGGGCGCCAGAGCCCCTAACGGCCAAGCCAAGCTCGGTATCTTTTGCGGTGGAGCAAGGCGCGCCTTATCACCCCGATGAAGCGTATCAAGTCTTGTCGGGCGAGAGACCCGCGCCAGAGGAAGAGCAAACGCTGCAAGATAAGGCTAACGAACATGAAGCGCAGCGATATACGCGCGAAAGCAAGCGTTCACGAAAGCGCTCTGAGCTCTTGGTCGAACTCGAAAAAGCCAAGCAAACTCCTATGGGGAAAGCCACCAAACCACTCTCGGATTATGAGGCGGCCTTGGTTGCGTTTCATCATCGCCCTGAGTATGCGCTTGAGCGATGGAAGAAAAGTGGCCAACCCCCTAAGCTTCCTGCGGGGTTAGCCGATGTCTTTCGTGCGGTGTTAAAACACGGCGCTCGGGCTAACGGTGGGCTCTACTACCAATTGCAACGTCAAGGCAGCACAGTGTTGTATCGTAAAGACGCGGCGCAAACCTTCGATCACTTAGTGCTCTATATGATTTGCAACACTTGTCTCAGTACGCGTTCGTTCTCACTGAGAGGCACACAGTCACAGATTGGCGAAGTGATTGGTAAAAGCCAATCCACGGTCTCTCGTTGGTTCTCCTTACTTATCCAGTGTGGGTTGCTTCGTCATGCCTTTATTGGGGATAACCTGGCGACCGACCCACGTGGTGGCCTGGTGCATGATAAAAGTGATGGGCAAAAGCGCAATCTCAACAACGTTTATGTCTTAACGGATGACTTCGGGGTTTTAGTTGGCGGAGAAACCGCTGGAAAGAAACTTTGCCAAGCATTTGAAGCGAAGGATAAGCTCGCCATTCAAGAGGGGGCGGGGACTCTACCTGCGCGCTTGGCCTTACTGCGTAATACGCTATGGGAAGGCACCATTGAACGTCGTAACCAGGCGATTGGGGCATCCAGTACCAGACAAAAAGTTCAACAAACCAATGATCGCTCTAGAGCGCTGAGCCTCGTCGTTAAAAAAATGAACGATGAAGGGTTAGACAGCACGCTGAGCCAGAAAGAATTTGAGCTGACAGCGAATGCCCGTCTCAAACATTTGGGCTTCTCTCCAACCACTTCACCGCCCGAGCCCCTCGCGGCTTAATCTTCCTACTTTTTCATCCTTTTGCTTCTTCGAAGCGGCTTTCGCACACCCCTCTGAACACCTAATTTGATTTTCATCACACTTTCTTAGTCAGACTTTACCTCTATTGTTTCTCTTTTCGACTGATTTTCGGTCTGCGGTGGATAACATTCTCCCATGGGGAGTGTTTTGCCTGTTTTGTACGTTATCCACACAAAACGAATACTAACTATTGATATATATAGATACTACGTTGGTGAAAAGTAGATACCCCATTTTATTACTTAAACTCGATACTTTTCTTTCTATAACTAATTTTAAAAATCTGTGGATAGAGTGGATAAGCCAAAGATCCTTAAAATACCTCCCATTTTTATCGTATCAAGTCCCTCGATAAACTCACCTGCAGAAGATATCACGATAAGAACGGGCCCCACTTCCACTTAGCATCCAGTAGCACAGCGATACACTCTGAGCACGCGTCATTATCACCGCATTATCTTACTCGCTACGCTCGCGCATTCTGGCAAGGCAAGGGGCAAGATTTAAGCCATGGTGACTGACTGTTCGACCTTTTTTGTGAAAAGTGCAGCGGTCAATATTTTTTCGCTTTGCTCATTCTGTATGTCGTCGCGCGCTCCTCCATGGCCTGATGGCGGTGAGTCAAGGTGGGGGGAATCTTCGAGTCGGTGATATAAGATGATAGGGTATCGTCTAAGTCAGCGATAAGTCCCACATAAGCCGTTCAAGGCACCTTTGTGTCATTCCGTCATAATGACAGGGAATAACGGCACACACACACACTATTATTCAGTAAGATACGTTTATTTATTCACCAATAATCAAACGTGCTTTTTGCAGAGGAATAGGGTGTCATGAGTATATCGGATATCAAAGTGGTCGAGTTTCATCAAAAGCAAGGTGGTCAGTCTATCGCTGCCGATGAGCTAACAAGCTACTTGATTGACAGCGGTTCAATATCTAAATTTCATGATGCGCTGCCTGATGAGTTACAACGAACACTTGCTCCTTTAGTAGGCCAAAGCCGAAATGCTTATTTCAACGCCTTAAAGCTCCAATTGAAATCAGAACGGTGGGTGGCGGTGAGATCGTCGTCTGCGGTATCAGACTCTTCTTATAAAAGTGCGTATTACCCACCAGTGCAACCAGAGCCTAAACTCGCAAGCGTCCAAACCACCGTCAGTAATATAGAAGAAGACCAAAGACCGGATCTTGAATACGCTTTTGAGCTCTCTTGCTCTCAGTCGTCTTTTAAAGCCCATGTTGGATGGGATGTGGCGTTAGCTAAAACGAGTACGTCACCGATGCATTCTCGTTGGAACGAGCAAGAAAACGAACACAGCATTCAATTGGTGGCCAACATAAAAGAGGATGCGCCAAGGACGCTTGCATTGTCATCGAGAGGCACATCAGTCCCCCTTTTCATCCCTAACGTCTTAGCTAAGCCTAAAGGGACGAACGCACTCAATGAAGCCTTCCTCGCAGTAATGCCGGCTGTACAATTTGGTGAGCGACTAGGGCTTGCCACTCAAGGATATTATTACCACTTTAGTGAAGGCAAGCTCGTTCAAGAGTACAAAATTATCGGTAATGGTAATTGTCGGTTCTGCCTGACCTATTCGGATGAACTCACTCTTAGCGATGAGCTTCGTCCTACCGCTTGGCAAAGTGCGATACCGATTCAATGGCGTATCGATAATCAGGTATTGGACAACCAGCACTTACTCTATCTACCTCGTAAGTTGACACAAGATGAGTTTTCTACGGTGAATCCAGCGTGGCTCAATGAGCAAGGACTTTCGTTGAATATTTCAGAACTTGTGGATGTGGGACAAGGTAAGGAAACCCCGAACGAACGATATCATGCCCCACTGGATTGCCATTACTCCCACCCTGGCCGTTTATTACATGGGACAGAGATTGTCGCCATTAATAGTCCCAGTCTCGTTGCCAAAGGTATACCGGTCGTCAACCTCCGCCCTGAAAAGCTCTTTCGTATCGGCGTGTTTTTTGACGGGACGGGGGCCAACGACAAGAATGATGCTTACAAAGAATTGCGTGGTAATAAATCTCGCAGTAATGTGGCGCGTTTGTTTGCGGCTTATCCGCAAATTCAAGGGGAATCAACAGCAATCTATGTATCTGGTGTGGGCACCGTCGACATTGAAGACGACAGTCAGCGCCCCGCCATCATTGATGCAGCCAAAGATGAAAGCGATCTAGAGCAGGCGTTTGGTGTTGAGTTTGAAAAGACGTTTAACGGTAACAGTAAAGCAGCCATGGATTTGGGGGCAGGGTTAGTCGGTAAAGCCCTTTTCGATGCCGCTTTCGACTATGCGGACGGTGAAAATGGTGCGTTTTACAAATGGCAGAGTTTGTTGTCGACATTACGAGATATTGCAACGGATGAATCAAGCGGATACCCATCCGCCACCCATATCGTTTTTGATGTTATCGGCTTTAGCCGAGGTGCGGCATTATCTCGTCACTTTGTTAATGCCCTGTATCAAGGTTTACCCGATTACCATAGACCAGTCTCGGGCAAGCAAGCGGATGTCACGATTTACCCTCATCTATTGGGTAATGAAACCAACAAAAAGTTTTCAGAGGAAGGTGGTTATGAGCGCGATGATACGAAAGGCGTCAGTGTAAGGTTCTTGGGATTATTTGATACCGTAGGGTCGTTTTACTTAGCGGGGAATAACGATGAAGGTAATTTTCAGTTGGGCCTAGAGCCGACGATGGCCACCACGGTCTTGCAGTTGGTTGCTGAGCATGAGTATCGGAAAAACTTCCCATTAACGTCACTGAGTCGTGATAATTGGTTACCCGATAATTTCCACCAAGAACATTTCCCTGGATGCCATACCGATGTGGGAGGCGGTTACCCTTCAATTGAGCAATATGAGAAAGAGGGACTCCCTGACTATGTGGGCTTTCCGGTAAGCAGTACCTACAACCGTAACGAAATAAAATCAGAAACCCTTGATATCGTGCACGCTAATTTTGCATACCCTGGGGGAAGTCTAGATAAGGCTGCGATGATAGAACGCACTCGTCAAGTTAAAGACGCTGAATGTAAAAAGACATGCCGACAACGGTTTGGCCATTACGGTGAGGTAAAAGAAAAAGACAACACGCTCTATTTTTATCACTTTAAACCCGTGAGTAATGCGATAGCAGGGCTAGCCCTCGAACGCATGAAGCAACAAGCTCAAAACGCAGGGATTGAGTGGATCGATCGGGCGTATGTTGAAAACCTAACTCCTGACTATGTCACCGATGCGCTCTGCCAGTCTTTATGGGATGAATTATCAACCAAGCCATTGGGGGAGTTAACCAGCGAAGATTGGAAGACTACGCTTCAACCAACGCTTATCTTTGACAACTATATCCACCGCTCTCATGATACGGTGATAAATCTCCCATATAAGACGGTCAAGGAAACGCTTATAAACAGCATTACAACCGATGAAAAAACAGAGAAAACACCAGAGCGGAGAATTTGGGACAATGCCTAAGTACGTAATAGCGACACTCCTCATTGCAATGGTCGCCTTGAGTGGCTGTCAAGAAGAGCAGCCATTAATAAAAGCAACCATCGGTAACGCAGGAAGCCTTAGTGATTTCTATATTATGAGTGACGTGTCTATTCAAACTACAGGAGGCGGTTGGACCGGCTTTAGTTATGGAGCCGTCAATGGCTATCCTGGAAAGAGTGCCGACATCGGAAAAATGGGCGTCCCATCACACATCAAAGGGATGTGGAGTAAAGGGTGGAATTATGATGATGAACTGGTCTACTACCGTATTGATGCACCGATTGACGCTGAATTAGCTGAGAAGAAAATGCGTACTTTGCAGAACTATTATGAAAACCACGAGCGAAAAAGTGGGGTAATGCAGGTGGTAGTAGACGAGGCGCGTATTCAAGTGATGTTCACTAAAAAGTGTCATGAGCCTTATGATAATTGCTCCCCTGCTCTAAACAGTGATCCTGAAGGGTGGGTCGTTAAGTCGCCTACCGGCCATACTGATGTTGTTATTATATTTGATGGTAAAGGAGAGTCTTCCCCAGTACCATTCGAAGACTAATTAACTTGAGTACGGCCTAAAACTCAGTGCTATCAGCTAAGGGGCGTTGTTATTACAGCAGCCCCTTTTGCATGAAATTTTTGATAGGCTATTTTAGCTACAAATGTTCAGTCAAATATATTTACGGAATAGCTTCCATTAGTCAAAATGCTTTACTAAAATAAGTGTTTTGGTCAAACATTTTGACTAATAATTTCGGAGGTGTCTCAATGTGTTTTGTTCCAGACTATAAACTCTCAGAGCTCAGTAAAATGGCTGGGTTTGACACCGTTGACGAATTGGCCAGGTACGCATCTACAACGCGCCAGAACCTAGATAATTGGAACAAGTCCCAATCAAAACAGGATTTTCTTCGAGTTGTGATCATGGGAGCCAAGGTTTTGAAGGCTCAAGACATTAAACGTCGAGTAGCTATGTCTAGCTAACAAATATCGGCCTATCTAGGTGGTCACTGGTCAATCAAACACCTTCAGCAATAGGTGTTGATATTGTTTCGTCCCTCCACGAACATTGAAGTTATCCGTCCCACATCCCCTGACTTCATTCTTTTCATCGGCTTTTTGTGGTTTACGTTTTGCCTTCTGCGCGCGACTGCAGAGCGGGCAACCGATCTTTTTTACCGTGGCCAGAAAATTATTGGGTGTTGTATGGAAGGCGCCGTGCTCTGGGCACAATATTTCGACAGGGGTAGAACGATTGACGTACTTCATTTTCGAAAAGTCGTACCGCTCACCGTACTTTAGTTTTGCTTTTTGGATAAAGAGGTTTTCTCGATCTTGTCGCGATGGTCTTAACATAGTGTCTTGTTGTTTTTTATTAATTTAGAAACTTTGGAAATCGTGTGTCTGGAGCAACCTATAAGCGTTTCAATTTGGCTGTAGCTTTTGCCTTCTCGAAGTAGGCCTTCTATTTTTTGGTGCAATTTGACATTAACCGGTCGACCTTTGTATTTCCCTTCTTTTTTCGCTCTTTGTACGCCCTGAGCTTGGCGTCGACGTCTATCTTCATAATCTTTTCTTGCGACAGCGGCCAGCATGTCGAGCATCATGCTGTTGAGTGCTGCAAGCATTCGTTCTGTAAACTCATCGGTGGTCTTCATGAATTGATGACTTGTCGGAAGGTCTAATGCCACCACCTTTAGCCCTTTATTGGCGATGATGTTTTTCAGTTGCTCCCAATCTTTGGTATTCAACCGACTAATTCGATCGACTTGCTCAACTAGGATGATATCACCGGCTATGGCGACATCGAGCAGGCGAAATAACTCAGGACGATGTAATCGAGCGCCAGATTCATTTTCTTCAAACCAGCACGCGATTGGGAATCCCATTTTGTCTGAAAAGTCAATAAGGTCATTTTTTGCTCGTGAAGCATCTTGCTCGTCGGTCGATGCTCTTAGGTAACCATAAATTCGTATATTGCTGTTCATTGGTGCATTTTACATTGGTTTAGTTATGTTGGTGCATTATACATCTATTTTGGCTATTTACAGCACTAAAATAGCTTAGTGCATTAAAGGTGTACCTAAAATAAACCATCTTTAAATGGATTGACAATACTCACTTATGTTTATACTGTTAATTTAAACAGTGTTGTGATGTGATTGAATATGAGGTAGACAAAAATGCGCGTAGAAATGATGGTCGATGAAAAAGTATTACCGAAAGGTGGTCTAGGAAAAATAACCGAGGAACTAGAACGTCGTTTAAAGCCGCTTTATCCTGACGCTCGAATACGAGTCCGTAAAGGGACGAATAATAATTTAGAAGTGTATTCCAAGAATAAAGATGAGAAGAAGAGAGTGAATAAGGTGATCGAGCAAGCGTTCAATGAAGCTGATGAATGGCTGCCCGTATGATTAATGAAGAGGGCATAGGTTTGCTGGAGATTGTTTTTGGTTAAAGTATAGAGTCATAAACCTTTATGTGACTTTGAAAGTGCAGGGTAAATGGTTTTAGAATCATTAAAGCTTATAGACTGCAGGCGGCTTCCTTGTAGTTCTTTGATTACTTTAGGGCTGAGTTCCTTATAGTTAAACCCACAAAAAAGGTGTATTCCATCGAGGTCTCTATCGACTAAGAGTGTCTCTAAGCTTCTCGTGCTCTCGATGTAAATCAGAGGGTGCTCTCCTGAAATGTCCATATCCTCGCTCCCGATTAATAACTCACTTTGATTATAGGCTAGTATTCAGAAACGGGTTGTCCCAAGGTTTATGGTGCGTCAGTATTGTGCTTACCTTCATCGAAAGTGCGAAGGCAACCCGACAGCCCCTCAAATCAACTGTGGCGATGATCATGTTGGGATATATCAAAACGGAATAGCCGAGCTTCACTTCTATACCACTCAGAATGCGGCCTGAAATTTGATCTATTGACTCGTATACATGATAGTTTTTTAGTTTGTAGGATTATAATAAATGAGATGACTTTATAAGACAGCTTGAGCCTGATTTGACTGCTTTTTCAGTCGTTCGCTTTGCATCTCATAATATGACCGTTTTATGAGATAGTTAATTGAGGTCACTGTCTCTAATGGTTTATTAATCATGTTAACAATGATTAAGCGTGTTATTCTTAAATCATTGCAGCAATGGATAGTGGTATGTGACAATTAAAAACAGCAGGCTCAGCCTAATTCAAAAAGAGATATTAAATTGTTTAGCGAAGGCGTTCGTTAAGGGTGTTAAAGAAGGTAAGGCTACGGTCATCAATCGCGCTGTGACTCAAACACTCAACAGAGAGGTTCATCCCAACAATTTTCGTGTTTCCTGCAAAACTCTGGAAGAGCGAGGGCTTATCATGCGCCGGAAGGTCGGTTTTGACTGGTACATCAATATAACGCCAGAAGGGTTCGATGAGGCGCTTGAAAGGTTAAATGAAAGTTAGCCATTGCAGTAGGTGGGTATGTAGGTTATTCGTAGCTCCCAATGTTTAGGTGTTTCACTATGAGCCTTTGGCTAGTCAAAATGTCATTTAAAGCAGTTAATTGACCAAAACGCCTTCCTAGGAATAATAAACGCCTGAAATTATTGGTATGCTCATTACTGAATATAATAATGAGCAACTGACTGATGGCTAAAGATAACTACCCTTTCCCTCATTCTCGGTCAATGTATTGGTCTGATCCAAGTACGACGACAACCTATGAGGAAGCGGTCGCCATGTTTGAGGTACAAACCGACGTTCAAAAAAAGATGATGAAAAATCCTATCGTCGCGCCTAAAACTCAAACATTGATAGACCAAAGGCAAGCGCAAGCTGAAGCTGTGGCGAAAATGAGACAAGAGACGACCTCCTTCGCTCCTAGCTCGCCCTCTTCTTCGAGTTTCGGGGGGATGCCTACGCCTTCTCCTTTAGCATCCCCAGAGCTGAATGCTCTCTCTGAAATCCCTACCGAGGTTTGTCTCGATAATGTGTTTATGCTTGGTTGGTATCAAGTGGAAGAAACAGGGCAAATTGATTTGATGTGGGATGAACTCTTTACCCCAGAGACTTCTCAGAAAACGATCAATTTCATTAAAGGTCAGAATCGCCATTTAAATTCTTATGTGAGGCAGGGAGAGATAGTTGTTCTACCGACAATAAAACCGGTTGAGGAGAAAGATAAGCAAGCTCTCAAGGATTTAAAAGAGGACGCTCAAGCTGCGAGTGCTGAACTGGCAAAGTTGAGCAATGAAGCTGCGGCGACAGTACATCGTCACTTTGATTTGTTTTCCTATCAGCTAGAAAAACGCATCAGAGAGGATGGATTACCTAGTGGTTATTATGCTCAGGTGTCTACTGGCGTTGGGGCGACGGCTACGATTGTTGAGCAGAACTTAAAGAATATCCAAAATGTTGTTTTAGAAATTAATGATTTGTATGCGTCACAAGTGGCTATGGCAAGTCGAACGGGTGGAATGAATTATGGCTCGTTTATCGCAGAGCGAGCGACGTTATTTCAAAAGTTGGACGGCTCGTTTGCGATGCTCTCTAAGCGAAGTGTTGAAATTCCTGCTTATCGTCAGGTTAAGCGTAATTTAAAGCTCTCCACTAAATCGGTGATTCATCACGCGGATGAAATATTGAAATCCGGTTTTGTGCCAAGCCTTGGAAAGCGAACCGCGAATATTGCTATCGGTATTTCTGCTGCGAGAGGGTTAGGTTATATCGGTCTAGGTATTGGCGTTGCGAGTGGCGTAGACAGTATTTACGAAGCTTGCAAAGTAGACGGCTCTGGCGAATGCGGAAAGACAACAACCCGTGAAGTTTTTGGATTTATAGGTGGCTGGCTAGGTGGGGCTAAAGGCGGATCTATTGGTGCAGGCTTTGCTGTTGGGTCTGTGCTTTTAGTTGTCGGTGTTACTGCTTCTGCCCCAATTCTTGCTCTTGCTGCGATTGGTGGTGCTGTTGTTGGTGGTAGCGTTGGAGGTATAGCAGGTTCTAGTGTTGGTAAGTCTGCGGGGGACTTGATCTATGAAAATACAATGGAACTTTATGAGTGGAGCAGCGATTTTCTGTGATTGAAATTCTTAGAAATATTGAAATTATTGTTATAGGTCTGCTTTCTATTTTTACGATGGTTTGGGCTTTGACTGCAATTGTCACTTTCCCAGTAATTTCATTGGGAAGCTTTAAATATATTATTTTTATTGATAAGCAGTTAGCCAAAGATTTAAATAAATACTATGACCGTAATGGTTATATGCGTCCTAAATACCAAGCGTCGTGGGATGTTGGAAGTAGGTTAATTGATTACTGCATTAAATATCCGTTTATTCGAAAAAGAGCGTCTACAAACTCTAAAAAGTTTAAAATTTTCATGTGGGGGAATGCTTTAGGTCTGTGGCTTTTTTTGGGGGTAATTGTTTTTGGCGTGCTGCCAGAAATGTTTGGGATTTAACTTAAATACTTTAGTGCGAAATGACAAAAGGCAGCCCGAAGGCTGCCTTTTTTGAGTCACAAGAGATGACTATCAAATCAAATGGAAGGTGATTTATGTATGTGACTCTCAATGTATTATGTGGTTGTTTCGCTGAAAATCAACAGCACAGCGTTATGGATTCAATACTTCTTTCAACTTCTTACCGGCTTTAAATGTTGGGCTTTTTGATGCGGCAATTTGAATGGTTTCGCCCGTTCTAGGATTGCGGCCTTCACGCGCTGCTCGATGGGCGATTTTGAATGTGCCAAAATCAACCAAAGTCACGTCATCACCATCGGCGAGTGTTGTGGTAATGCCTTCGATGATGGCTTTCAGTGCGGCATCGGCTTCTTTTTTTGTGATATCGACTTCTTCTGCGATATGATCCACTAATTCTTTACGGTTCATCTCTTTTCCTTGTTTTATGGTTTCTTTTTCTTCTTCATCCCACTTGCCAGTCGCATAGCGAAAGGCGAGAGGCTTATCGACAACGTCGCTAATTTCTATTTTAAACGTATTTTCGGTTGCTTGTCCGGTAGCGCTGGTTTTGGCTGCGGTTAAAGAGCGCATGTACACGGTTTCGGACTTGAGCGTATTTCTTTCTTTATCCAAATAACGGATATTAAAGACCGCCATCCCCCCTCCTGTTATATAAATGTCAAAAGTGTCATGAAGAGTCGCTATGTTTCAACTAAGGCGGCGAAAGTGAGCATTATAACCTCATTTTTGAGTCGTCTAGCCAGCCCATCACATTGTTTTATCTTATGTTATACTAAGACTGTTGTAGTTGAATACTGACTGCACAGTATTAAGCACACGGGGTTAACCCCCCTTAAATGGCTCTCTGAAACGTGTCGCGGCTTCTTTTTAAAGAAGTGAAAGCATACTTAACTGCTCAGGCTCTGCGCCTGTTCATTCAACTGCTTGATTTTATATCAATTCAATATGGCCACTGCGTCATTATACTGCTCTTATTTCTAAGGGCTAAATTTGACTTTGCGACAGCCTGTTGCAAGCAACATAACCATACTTGATGCCCAGGTTCTGAGGGGGACCATTGCGTCAAAAGACTTAACTTAAGGAGCGATTCTTTATCTTTATCACTACCAGTCAGCGTGCAAGCTGGCGAGCCTAAATCATGCTTGAATGATTAATTCGTGAGAAATCACGTCGCCGTAAGGCGTAAACTTAAGATGTACAAAGGGCATTCATTTGAAGCACAAATGAATGCCCTTTGTCGTTTTTGACAAGTTTGATATCAATGGTGAAAGCGGGGGTGTTAGAAACAAACGTTCTTGATTTGAAAGGCTTGTGGTAGAATTTGTGTGGGCGCTCTTGGCTTATTTGCCATGAGTGACTGACTTTTATGTTTGCTTGTGGCAGATAAACAAAAGCCCCGTTATCCGGTTACTGTTAGCGCAGTAACTTTCATTTAACGAGGCCTAAGTGATGCATTTCAAACTCATTGTAGAGCCTCTTTACTGTGGAGGCAACAAAAATGCCGAAAAATAAAACAGCACTCGCGGGGCTGATTGTCCTGTGTTTCACGTTCTTGTGTAGCTTATGGTTAGTTCGAGACTCACTCTGTGAGGTTCGCTACCAGGATGGTGGCACAAGTTTTCTGGCTCAATTTGTTGTCTACGAAACAGCAGTAAGGTAGAGCTGGACAGGAGGGGGTAAAACCCCTCCTGATTCAGTTTTGTGAAGCATGGTCTAAGAGCGCCCTTATTTACCAAACGGATAAATATATCTTAACGTGATCTCTGGACGAAAATGTCCTAATTCCTGACTAACAATATGCAAGGCATCATCGTAAGACACGTCCAGTAGTTCATGATCCATTCTTCTTTGCGCATAAGAAAAACGTAATCCATGCGCGCCCAAAGACCACCCTAACGTTTTGTATGAAGCATGACTGAAAGCTTTTGAGAATCGGTTGCCTGAACATAAGTTATAACGCTGCTCGTAGCGGATCTTTCGATCGCTGCTAAATTGGGGTGTATCAAACCTTAATGTTTCAAGCTTATCGGCCAAATCTTGATGAATAAACACCTCTCTTACAAGGCCATTTTTCCCTGTTACTAAGTAGCAAACTCCTTCTCCTCGGTTATGAAATCGGTCTGTTCGCCATGCTCGATGCTTTGAAGCACTACCTTCATCATTGCGTCTGATGGTAAAAAGTTCTTCTGCACGTAAACCAGCGCTGTATGCAAGAAGAGTGGAAAACGCATGGTGAGGAGACATATTTTGAATGATTTTATTGAGATCTGAGTCTAAGTAAGCTCGGTTCTTGTTAGCTAAATTCCCTTGCTGTTTGGCCCTGACCGAAGAGATAAATTCGGGATCAATTTTAGGTATTGTTAACCGTTTACCTTGTGAGTATTTATCAAGAACGCGCTGTAAACTGGACTTTATATTTGAAAGATGCTTATGACTGTAACCTAAATTACGACTATCTTGTAAATATTGCTGAGCTACATCAAAACTAATTTGTTTAATACGGTCTAGTCCTGTGTCTCTTAAGACTTTTGTGATGATTCTTATATTTTCATTCATAGTGCGAACACCATGAATAAGAGTGGATTGTTTTGTCTTTTTATGTCCTAGACCTAAGTAATGGAAATTAAAAAATTGGTTACTTTGTTTTTGAATCTTTTTCTCTCTTTTTGCTGCTTTCATATTGATTATTCCAAAAACTAATGCGCTTGTGTAACCCGCTGATTGAAATGGCTATATTATGATAGGTTTTCAACCATTGTTGAATCTGATACAAACTCGCGTTGATTTCATTATGTAGTGTCATTATTTCTAGTCTATAAGGATCAAGTTTCGAAAACTGACGTCGTCTTCTTTTACTTTTATTATTAGGGAACATCAGTATAGATAGAGATAGTTCTTTTATTGTATTGCTGTCAATATGCCTCATGTCATTTATCTACCCATCTATGGTTAATGCAATGAGCCAGTTGTGATATGGATATTTCAATGTTTTTTTCTTTTTTGAGCCAACTCTGAATCTGACAATAATTTAACCACTGCCTCAGAAATAATATTTCTTGTTGAAGGTGATCAATTTTCGATCGCCTTGTTTTTTTTAGATCGAGTTGATTGATTTGATCATAAAGTTGTTGAGATATCGTCATATTTTTGCCTCATCTAAAAAGCGAAATTTTTACGGTTAAGCTTTCTACCGATAATCTAAGGTGAACAGATTTTTGGCTCAAAAACAAGTGGTATGGCCCCCTCTGGGTCGATATCGTAGATCTCACCCAGAGGGGGGACGGGGATAAAAACGGGGGATTTCGGTATTACGTTGAGGCAAGGTGTCAATAAATGAGGCAGTAAAGAGAAATAACACGTGTGAGGCAGTAGCAAGATGAAAAATGGAGCGTACGCGACAACCTTGTTGATGGTTCAATATATTGTTGGTTGAGGCAGGAGGGGAAAGGGAAAGCAAAGGGGTGAGGCAGAAGAAATAAAGCGTTAAGCGATCAGTTCTGTGTATTGATACGTAATCAGTATAATAATAAATGATGTTTGGGCGTAACTTTAAATAGTGTAACAGAAAT
>NZ_MCYD01001124.1:0-5166 GCF_002876325.1 Vibrio sp. 10N.261.52.A1 | reverse complement strand
GATCACAGTTGATAATGATTGTTATTATCATTATGGTAAATCCTCTAATTAAGGAGGATTTACCATGTCTCACATTTTCCCTGAACTGCCCTACGCCTACGATGCTCTAGAACCGTACATCGATGCAAAAACGATGGAAGTGCACTACAGCAAGCACCATAGAACCTATTACGATAAATTTGTCGCAGCGGTGTCTGGTAGCGAGCTTGAACAGCAATCTCTCACTGAAATCTTCGCTAATATTTCTCAACACAGCCCCGCCGTGCGCAACAATGGTGGCGGCTACTACAACCATATCTTGTATTGGAACTGTATGTCGCAAGACGGCGGTGGCGAACCAACTGGCGAGCTGAGTGAGGCGATTAAAAGCACATTTGGAGATTTTGCAGCATTCCAAGATCAGTTTGCTCAAGCGGCAATCAACACCTTCGGTTCAGGATTTGCTTGGTTAGTCGTAGAAGATGGACAACTAAAGATCATCTCAACCTCAAACCAAGATAATCCTTGGATGGATACAGTGGCCAGCAACGGTGAACCAATCCTTGCGTTAGATGTGTGGGAGCATGCCTACTACATCAGCTATCAAAACCGCCGACCTGACTACATCAACGCTTGGTGGAACGTGGTCAACTGGAGTGCAGTATCAGAAAACTACGCGCAGGCACTCACCAACCAAGCATAAGTGGATGGTGGCAAACTGTACTCACACAGCTTGCCACCGTATACTCTGGCTATCTTTGATTACTCTTGTGAACCCACATGTTTGATATCGCTCTATACGAACCAGAAATTGCACCCAATACGGGTAACATCATCCGCCTATGTGCTAACTGCGGCGCAAACCTGCACCTGATTGAGCCACTTGGCTTTGATTTTGAAGAGAAGAAAGTGCGTCGTGCTGGTTTGGATTATCACGACCTAGCGCGAGTGAAACGTCACAAGAACCTAGAAGCTTTTATTGAGTATCTAGAGAACGAACGTGAAGGTGACTACCGTATCTTTGCGTGTACCACCAAGACCACAGGTCACCACGTCGATGCCAAGTTCCAACAAGGCGATGTGTTGATGTTCGGCCCTGAGACACGCGGCCTACCTGCTGAGTTCATCGAGAGCATGCCGATGGAACAACGTATTCGTATTCCAATGATGCCAGACGCACGCAGCCTGAACCTATCCAATGCTGTAGCAATCATCGCGTTTGAAGCATGGCGACAAATGGGCTTCGAAGGCGCGGTATAACCAAACCCTCAAACACCTATTATCTGTCATCGCTAATAGACAATAAAAAAGGCTCTTACTATTATCTCTTTCTTACGAAGGATAAAGGTAAGAGCCTTTTCAGTTGTTGTCTTTCTATCTAAACAGCAGGATTAGTTTAAGCGGTTACGATCGTTGTCGTCGTCTTTCTTCTCAAACTCACCTTCAAAGGTGTTACCGCCTTTTGATTGGTCAAATGGGTCGCGGTTGAATGGATCATCTCCAAATGGACTCTGACCAAAGCCAGCTTGTCCACCAGCGTGGAAACCGCCAGACATATTTTTAACCACCATTTTTTCCATCATTTTCTTAGCGATCATGGCTCTTGGTGCTGGCAACAATACCAACATACCCAGAGCGTCTGTCATAAAGCCTGGAGTCAGCAGCAATACGCCAGCCACCGCCAGCATCACGCCTTCAAGGATCTGCTGTGCCGGCATCTCGCCTTGCTGTAGTCGACCTTGAACGGACATCAGTGTTTGAATACCTTGGCTACGAACCAGCGATGCACCAACAAATGCCGTGATCAAAACCAATGCAATAGTTGGCCACAATCCTAAGAAGCCACCAACTTGAATAAATAGCCCAATCTCAATGATGGGTACGAAGATAAATAGTAATAATAAGATAGGAAACACATGCCCTCCTTTGTTGCTTTCAGTTTACGCTGAAAGGTCTACCAATCTCAAATTTATCCTGTAAATAAGCGTGTTTATTGACCCAAATTAACTTTGCAAAATATTGACTAAACAAAAGCGAAAAAGGTGATCAACTTACTATTTTTATGCGCTAGGTACAGTATCATGTGCCACATAAGTCAGGACGGATTTATCAGCCCAATATTCTAGCGAACGGAGTATTTGCACACAGAATAGGCTAATAACTAACTATATAATCAGAATTATTCTCTAAGGATCCTGTTATGGCTACTCTATCAGAAGCACAAGTTGATGCTCCTCAAGCTACTCGTCTCGAAGAAGATCTTTTAGGTCAACGTCATGTTCCGGCTGATGCTTACTACGGCATCCACACTCTACGCGCAGTTGAAAACTTCAACATCTCAAATGTAACGATCTCAGATGTACCTGAATTCGTTCGCGGTATGGTGATGACAAAAAAAGCAGCGGCTTTAGCAAACAAAGAGTTAGGTGTAATTCCTAGCGAAGTGGCTAAATACATCATCCAAGCTTGTGACCTAATTCTGGACACTGGCAAGTGCATGGATCAGTTCCCATCAGACGTTTTCCAAGGTGGTGCTGGTACTTCTGTAAACATGAACGCGAACGAAGTTGTAGCGAACGTTGCGCTTGAACTAATGGGCAAAGAAAAAGGCCAGTACGAGTTCATCAACCCGAACGACCACGTAAACCGCAGCCAATCAACTAACTGTGCTTACCCAACTGGCTTCCGTATCTCTGTTTACAACAGCGTACTAAAACTGATCGATGCAATTGAATACCTTAAAGGTGCATTCGAGCTTAAGAGCCAAGAATTCAACACCGTTTTGAAGATGGGTCGTACTCAACTTCAAGATGCAGTTCCAATGACAGTTGGCCAAGAGTTCCACGCTTGGGCGGTAACCATCAATGAAGAAATCAAAAACCTAGAATACACATCTAAGCTACTGCTTGAAGTTAACCTAGGCGCAACAGCAATCGGTACAGGTCTAAACGCAGCACCAGGTTACCAAGGCCTTGCTGTTAAACACCTAGCTGAAGTAACTGGCCTAGAGTGTGTTCCAGCAGAAGACCTGATCGAAGCAACTTCAGACTGTGGCGCATACGTAATGACGCACGGCGCGCTTAAGCGTCTAGCAGTTAAACTGTCTAAGATTTGTAACGACCTACGTCTACTGTCTTCTGGCCCTCGCGCAGGCTTGAACGAGCTGAACCTACCTGAGCTTCAAGCAGGCTCTTCAATCATGCCAGCTAAAGTAAACCCAGTAGTACCTGAAGTAGTAAACCAAGTTTGCTTCAAAGTTCTAGGTAACGACAACACAGTTTCTTTCGCAGCTGAAGGTGGTCAACTTCAACTGAACGTTATGGAACCTGTTATTGCACAAAGCATGTTTGAGTCTCTAGACATCCTAACTAATGCTTGTGTGAACCTACGCGACAAGTGTGTAGACGGCATTACGGTAAACAAAGAAATCTGTGAAGCGCACGTATTTAACTCTATCGGTATCGTAACTTACCTAAACCCATACATTGGCCACCACGAAGGTGACATTGTTGGTAAGATCTGTGCAGAAACAGGTAAGAGTGTTCGTGATGTGGTTCTAGAGCGCGGTTTATTAACCGAAGAAGAACTTGATGACATTTTCTCTGTTGAAAATTTGATGCATCCTCAGTATAAAGCAAAACGCTACGAGTAACGCTAGCGAGAAAGGGCTCCAAACGGAGCCCTTTTTTAGGCTCCAATACGGTTAACCCTGTTTATTTTGTGGTTTTCTGTATGTTGCGCTTTTGCTTAATTGAATCTAAACCATAGAACTATTATCTGAACATTCTCTCGACGAGTGGTCACATAATAAAATCTACATGAGGTGTTAATTATGATTGCAGTAGAACTGTTTATCGTCCTGCTCTTTATCTTCTTAGGGGCCAGAATTGGCGGCATCGGTATCGGCTTTGCCGGTGGTGCTGGTGTTATTGCTCTTTCACTTATTCTTGGCGTACCAACAAGCCAATCTTTTATCCCAATTGATGTAATCCTGATCATCATGTCAGTTATCACCGCAATTGCTGCAATGCAGGTTGCTGGCGGTATGGACTGGTTGGTGCAAATTGCAGAAAACTTTTTGCGTAAGCACCCAGAACGCATCACCTTTTACGCGCCGATTGTGACCTTTTTAATGACACTAATGGCGGGTACTGGCCACACAGCATTCTCAACTCTGCCAGTTATTGCGGAAGTAGCGAAAGGCCAAGGTGTACGTCCTTCTCGTCCACTGTCTATTGCTGTTGTTGCGTCTCAAATCGCGATCACAGCTTCGCCAATCTCAGCGGCGGTTGTAGCTTTCGCAGCAATGCTTGCACCATTCGGTGTTGATTACCTAACACTGCTGATGGTTTGTATTCCAACAACCTTCATTGCTTGTATGGTGGGTGCTGTTGTTGCTAACTACATGGGTAGCGAGCTAAAAGACGATCCTGTTTACCAAGAGCGTTTAGAGAAAGGTCTAATCAAACTAGCGTCAGATGAGAAGCGCGAGATCCTTCCAACAGCGAAGAAAGCAACTTACATCTTCCTAGCAGCAATTGGTTTTGTTGTTTGTTACGCAGCGGCTATCTCTAGCTCTGTTGGCTTAATCGAGAACCCTGCACTAGGTCGTAACGAAGCGATCATGTCGGTAATGTTGGCAGCAGCAGCGGCAATCGTAATGTTCACTAAGATCGATGCAGCGAAAATTTCTTCAGCACCGACATTCCGCTCTGGTATGACTGCGTGTGTCTGTGTACTTGGTGTAGCTTGGTTAGGTTCTACGTTTGTAAACGCACACGTTGCTGAAATCAAAGACGTTGCAGGCGCGCTACTGGCTGACTACCCATGGATGCTGGCTCTTGTTCTGTTCTTCGCTTCTATGCTGCTTTACTCTCAAGGCGCAACAACGGTTGCATTAATGCCTGCAGCACTAGCAATTGGCGTAGCACCACTAACAGCCGTTGCTTCTTTCGCTGCGGTAAGTGCACTTTTCGTTCTTCCTACTTACCCTACGCTACTGGCTGCAGTTGAGATGGATGACACAGGCTCAACGCGTATCGGTAACCTAGTATTCAATCACCCGTTCTTCATTCCAGGTGTGGTAACAATCAGTACTGCGGTAGCACTAGGCTTCGCATTCGGTGGTCTGTTTATCTAAAAACCACTGATGATATGACTCTAAAAGGAAGCTTCGGCTTCCTTTTT
>NZ_MCYD01001123.1:0-3982 GCF_002876325.1 Vibrio sp. 10N.261.52.A1 | reverse complement strand
GCTGCATACCATTCACAGACCGCCTCCGGGTATCGACCTAGAGTTGTTTGATGAAGGTAAACACCCAGCACAGCTGCGCTTGATTATGGAAGAGCTACTGGCTCAAAACCTATCGATGCTGTCGGTCCGCAGTAAAGGACAGCAAGACAAAGCGATGCCGCTTCCTCCAGTGAATACACTCAAAGATAAGCTACTGGCTCAGCTGCCATTCTCGCCAACCAATGCTCAAGCACGCGTAACCCAAGAGATTGAAACTGACTTAGAAAAGCCACACCCAATGATGCGCTTAGTGCAAGGGGATGTAGGTTCAGGTAAAACCTTGGTGGCTGCACTAGCGGCTATTCGCGCACTGGAACATGGCCAGCAAGTAGCACTGATGGCACCAACGGAACTATTGGCTGAGCAGCACGCGATCAATTTCGCCAACTGGTTTGAAGCCATGGGCATTCAAGTTGGTTGGTTGGCAGGCAAACTCAAGGGCAAAGCTCGTGAGACTGAGCTGGCGCGAATTGCCAGCGGCGAAGCGCAAATGGTGGTGGGTACTCATGCCCTATTCCAAGAACACGTCGAGTTCAAAAACCTTGGCTTAGTCATCATTGATGAACAACACCGATTCGGTGTCCACCAGCGACTAGAACTACGTGAGAAAGGTGCTAAGCAAGGCTACTATCCTCACCAGTTAGTGATGACAGCAACGCCAATTCCACGAACATTGGCAATGACAGCCTATGCCGATCTCGAAACCTCAATCATTGATGAATTACCACCGGGTCGAACGCCCATTCAAACTGTGGCAATTCCAGATACCAAGCGTGATGACATCGTCGAACGCGTGCGTAATGCCTGCCTCAATGAGGGTAAGCAAGCCTATTGGGTGTGCACACTGATTGATGAGTCTGAAGTATTGGAAGCGCAAGCTGCTGCAGACACCGCAGAAGAGCTGCAACGAAAACTGCCTGATGTGAAAATTGGTTTAGTACACGGCCGAATGAAACCTGCCGAAAAACAAGCAGTGATGCAGGAGTTCAAAGAAAACAAACTGCACCTATTGGTTGCGACTACGGTGATTGAAGTGGGTGTGGATGTTCCGAATTCGAGCTTAATGATCATCGAGAACCCAGAACGTCTTGGCCTAGCTCAACTTCACCAATTACGCGGTCGTGTAGGCCGAGGGTCAGTCGCAAGCCATTGTGTATTGTTGTATCACTCACCGCTGTCTAAAACCGCTCAGAAGCGCTTAGGTGTGCTGCGTGAAAGTAACGATGGCTTTGTGATTGCACAGCGTGACTTAGAGATCCGTGGCCCCGGTGAACTGCTTGGCACTAAACAGACCGGCTTGGCGGATTTCAAGATTGCCGACTTAGTACGAGACCAACGTTTAATCCCGGAAGTGCAACGTATCGCTCGCCATATTCATGATAGCTACCCAGATAACGCTAAGGCGATCGTCAATCGCTGGTTGGGTGAGCGTGATGTGTATTCTAAGGCGTAATTAGCCCGTCTATTACCGCTCAAAACGTAAAAAGGCTTCCACAAGGAAGCCTTTTTAGTGCACGTTACTTTCTTCAATCAAGAGCGAGATTCCCTACTCGTTCGTTCCTCACGATAGGGAATGACGGTATTTTTTGTCATCCCCGAGAGAGAATAATGACCGAGTCGGGGATCTCTTAATAGTTCCCCGAACCAAACTCATCGAAATCACACGGACCGATGACAACTAGGGCTTAGCTGGGAAACTAATCTGCGCTTTTAAGCCACCTTCACTGCGATTATTGACCACCACTGCGCCTTGGTGTTGGCTGACAATACGCTTGACGATCGCCAAACCTAATCCTGTTCCTTCACTACCACGAGCCGTATCACCACGAGTGAAGGGTTCAAATAGCTTGCCGATCTGGTCTTGTGGGATACCCGGGCCGTTATCCTCTACCGTTACCCAAGCCAGTTTGTTATCCGCTGTCATGCCAGTCGATACCTTGACCCAGCCATTACCGTAACGCAGCGCATTCACCACCAAGTTACTCACCGCACGCTTCATCGCGATCGGATTGCCTAATGCAGGCTTCATGGTATCCGGGATATCAGTTTCAATCTGTACCTCATAGCCACCTTCAGAGCTTGATACCTCGCGTGCAATATCATCCACAAACACCGCTTGGAATGATTCACGATCGACGGGCTTCAAGTAGTCCATAAACTGGCTGATGATCTCATTACACTCTTCGGTATCACTGATAATGCCTTCCGCTAAATAGGCATCTTCTGGCGACATCATCTCGGTGGCTAAACGGATACGCGTTAATGGAGTGCGTAAATCATGACTGATACCCGCCATCAACAAAGCTCTGTCTTCTTCCAGTTCTTGAATGCCTTTCGACATCTGGTTAAAGGCGCGAGTTACTGAACGAATCTCTTGAGCACCTTGCACAGGCAGTGGCGGTGGAATATCACCACGACCGACACCCTGCGCTGCTTTCTCAAGCGCAATGAGTGGGCGGTTTTGCAATCGGATGAACAGCCAACCACCAGCAACGATCAACATCGCCATGATCAAGCTATTACGAAATAATGGCGCGAAGTCTTCTTCTTGTAGCTCAGAGAGTGGAATTCTAATCAATGAGTTTGGCAGCTGTGCTATGTCCATCCACAACACATAGCTCTCTTTACCTAAGATCAATCGCACTTCTGTTTCAGAGCCTAATTCTTTGGTCATCTCCTCACTCATCAGGTCAATCGATACTGCGTGGTAATACTCACCCGCTGCTTCGCTGTCCTTGGCGTGGACCGTTACTCCAAGTTGCTCAAGTACGCGCTGGCGCAGTGGTGCGTCGATCTCGATATCACTGCCTTGGTCCAATACTAGGTTTAACTCGTGCGCCAATATCTTATTAAACTGCTGTAAGCTCGGCATCAAAGCGTAGTTAAACACGGCGTAGTAAGAAAAGATTTGGCTAGCGACCAATAGCGTTAAGAAAAGCACTATCGACTGAGTAAAGGAGCTACGTATGCGCATGGGGCACCCAAAGTGTAGAGAGAAAAAACAAAGCGTTATATGACTATAACTCTAAACAATTATCCTGAATACAAAACGGGCCATCACATATCAATGAGATGGCCCGTAAATAGAGAATTCTGAATCACAGAATCAATAAAGCTACTGTAGAGCTTATTAAGCTGACTTACACAGCCTTACCATCAGGAACGAAGACATAACCTAAGCCCCACACCGTTTGGATGTAGCGAGGTTTGCTTGGGTCTTCTTCCACTAGACGACGTAGACGTGAAATCTGAACATCGATAGAACGTTCCATCGCTGAATACTCACGGCCACGGGCCATGTTCATCAGCTTATCGCGAGACATTGGCTCACGAGCATTGGTAACTAGTGACTTAAGCACTGCAAATTCGCCCGAAGTAAGCGGCATTGGCTCTTCGCCACGGAACATTTCACGTGTACCTAAGTTCAAGCGGAACTCACCAAACTCAACCACAGATTCCTCTGTACTTGGTGCGCCTGGCGCTTCAATTACTTGGCGGCGCAATACTGCTTTGATGCGAGCAAGCAGTTCGCGTGGGTTGAATGGTTTTGGTAGGTAGTCATCAGCACCGACTTCCAAACCAACAATACGATCCACTTCATCACCCTTTGCCGTCAGCATCAGGATAGGCAGCGAGTTGTTTGCGTTTCTTAGACGACGACAGATCGATAGACCGTCTTCGCCCGGCAACATTAAGTCCAATACCATCAAGTGAAAATTTTCACGGGTTAACAGGCGGTCCATCTGCTCACTGTTTGCCACGCTACGCACTTGAAAGCCCTGCTCTGACAGATAGCGCTCTAACAGTGCACGTAAACGAGCATCGTCATCGACCACTAAAATTTTGTAGTTTTCTTGCATGTAATGGTTCCACCTATTAATCGCTTATTGGGTTATAAGCTTATGGGCACAGTCTAATGAGTTTAATACATTAAAAATGTAAC
>NZ_MCYD01001122.1:0-916 GCF_002876325.1 Vibrio sp. 10N.261.52.A1 | reverse complement strand
CTGACGTTGACCACCTGAGAATTCGTGCGGGTACTTCACCCCTGCCATCTTGCCTAAACCAACGTGTTCTAGCAGGTCGTTCACGATCTGACGAGTTTCATTTTCGTTGCGAGTAAGCTTATGGAATCGAATAGGCTCAGCAATGATGTCGAATATCTTCATTCGAGGGTTCATTGATGTGTAAGGGTTTTGGAAAACCATCTGCATTTGACGACGCATAGGGCGACGTTCTTTTTCAGATTTCAGGCCAGTCAGGTCAACGCCTTCAAACGTTACCTTGCCCGAGTTTGGTGCGTACAAACCAGCAATTACACGAGCAATCGTTGATTTACCAGAGCCGGATTCACCCACCAAACCAAATGTCTCGCCTTCATGTACTTCAAAGCTCACGTTGTTCGACGCTTGTACGTACTCACGACGGCTCTCAAAGAATGAATCTTTAGTGGTGAAACGCAGGTTTACGTTTTCAACATTTAATAGTGGACCAGTGTAATCTCGGTGATCTTGGCTTTGACCCAACCAGTGGTTTTTCACATCAAGTGGTTCCATCTCGTGTGCTTCTTCGATGTAGCTCACAAGTGGGAAACGGTCGAGTTTGCGGTCTGAACGCGGAACCGCAGAGATCAAGCTGTGTGTGTA
The DNA here is from genome assembly GCF_002876325.1 of Vibrio sp. 10N.261.52.A1. NCBI lineage: Bacteria > Pseudomonadati > Pseudomonadota > Gammaproteobacteria > Vibrionales > Vibrionaceae > Vibrio > Vibrio sp. 10N.261.52.A1. Next base: position 277 of record NZ_MCYD01001122.1, on the reverse strand, counting down.
TGGGTGTTCTGGCGTACCAAGCACTTTGGCAGTTGGGCCAAACTCAACTAAGTCACCACGATACATTACGGCTACACGATCGGTTACGTTAGATACCACACCCATGTCGTGCGTTACCAACATACAACCTACGTTTTTCTTAATACATAGATCGCGAATCAAACCTAAGATTTGGTCTTGGATAGACACATCCAGTGCGGTGGTTGGTTCATCTGCGATGATAAGGTCAGGCTCACCTGCCAATGCAATCGCTATAACCACACGCTGACGCATACCG
>NZ_MCYD01001121.1:0-2620 GCF_002876325.1 Vibrio sp. 10N.261.52.A1 | reverse complement strand
TAAGTCGGCACACTAAATGTGGCTCCCCCTGCGGGACTCGAACCTGCGACATACGGATTAACAGTCCGCCGTTCTACCAACTGAACTAAGGGGGAATTATTCTTAAAGCTTTAAAGAAATGGTGCCGACTACCGGAATCGAACTGGTGACCTACTGATTACAAGTCAGTTGCTCTACCTACTGAGCTAAGTCGGCACATAATATTTCTTTGTGCTTTACTGTTGTTGTCTAAGACACCAACAAATAAATTGTGGTGCCCGGAGGCGGAATCGAACCACCGACACGAGGATTTTCAATCCTCTGCTCTACCGACTGAGCTATCCGGGCGACGAGGTGTATTAAACGTGTTTTCGCGTTCTGGGTCAACATTAAATTGCAAAAAAAGTATTGTTTGATGTTTTTCTATACTTAGTGGGTTGTTTTTGTTCATTTGCGGTGAAAAACCTAGGTCTAGCATGCCCTAAAAGATCGAGAAACTACGTTTAACTAGACGGAATGAGTGCCGAAATAAAAAAAGCACGTATGAAAACGTGCTTTTATATTTAAAAATCTTCCCGAAACTTTAGTGTTTTACTTCAAACCTATTTACCCAAGCTTCTAGTTCATTAGATAGAGAGGCTAATGTTTGGGTGCTGTTATGACTTTCGGTCACTACATTGCTTAGTTGATTACCACTTTCCTCAATCATGTTGATGCGCTTCGAGATATCATCACTCACTTGAGTTTGCTCAGCTGCTGCTGTCGCGATTTGATGGCTCATTGAAGAGATTGACTCAAGAGCAATAACAATCTGTTGTAGCGCTTCTGAGGCATTTTGAGACTCGGTTACTGTGCTCTGGCTGGTCGCTGCACACACTTCCATGGTTTGGATAGCGTTGCGAGAGCCGTCCTGAAGGTTATTGATCATTAACTGGATCTCTTTAGTGCTTGATTGCGTTCGGCCTGCAAGATTACGCACCTCATCAGCAACCACTGCAAATCCTCGACCTTGCTCGCCTGCACGAGCAGCCTCAATTGCTGCATTTAGTGCCAATAGGTTTGTCTGTTCTGCAATATCGCCAATCACATCCAATACTTTCACAATGTTGTTTACATCGTTATCTAGGTTAGCGACAGCTTCGCTTGCTGTTCCTAGTTGTCCTGCGAGGCCTTGGATATTGTCTACTGTGTTATGAATCAGGCGCTGAGTATGCTGGCTCTGTTTGTCTGCTTCATCAGTGTTGCGCGCTGTGTCTCCCGCAGAATCAGCAACGTTATTAGCTGAAGATGCCATCTCTGTCATCGCAGTTGCGATCATTTCGGTGGATTGCTGTTGTGTCTCAGTGAGTTGAGCAATAGAACCAGCGCGGTCTTCTACGCGTTGCAGCTCTCCTCGTAATGCCAACATCGAAGCATTAAGGTTAGATACCAATTCAGCCAGCGATTTACTCATTTGTTGTACTGCATGATAGATACTGCCATCGACCGCTTTAGTTTCGAAAGAGGTCTGAATGCGTCCTTCTGCTACAGCTTGTACGGCTTCTCTCACGTCTTTAGGCTCGCCACCAAGTAGTGCCAGCATTCGTTTAATAGACACGATTAAGCTAGAAAGAATAAGACCTGCAATAACAACACATAGGAATAGCTGCCATTGAGCAGTTGACCAGAAACGAGCGTTAACTTCATTGAAGCCTATACCTGTTCCTACAACCCAACCCCAATGCGGTGTTTTCTCTGCAATAGATAGTTTTTCTTCAATCGTGCCATCTGGCTGTTTTTGGGTCCAGGTGTATTCAACGATCTGACCTGTTCGGTTACCAAGTACTCTTTGGATTAATTGACCAACACTATTACCGTCTCCATCTTTAAAGTCATTAAAGCTAGTTCCGTGTAACTGAGGATCTAATGGAGTAGCGACAAACGTCATATTCTCATCGGCAACGTAGACATATTCATTGTCTTTATAAATATTGTTACGCAGCAGACGTGTCGCCAACTGTTTTGCTTGTTGTTCCTCTAACGTGCCGTCAATGGCCATCTTTTCAACTTCAGTAAGAATGCTGTATGCACTCTTAAATAGCTCAGTCACGCGAGCTTTGTTATCCATGTTGCTAGCGACTCTTAAGGTCCATAAACCTGTAGCGGTCAACGCTAGTAGGGCGACTAAAATGATGCCCGATAGTAAGTAAGCTTGCGTTTTTAGTTTCATATTTCCCCGCGCAGCAATTAAATAATAAATATTAGGTATGTTTCATCGAATCTTAATCTAAGTCGTGTAGGGCAGATATTAGAAAGATATCAAAACATGATGAAGATTAAATTTACGAAGAAAAAAAAGTAATGGAACGCTAGTTTGTTACTTTTTGTGTATTCAAGTGTGTCTTGAAAATGGCTGTAAGGGAGCGGTATTAGTCAGAGATTATCGTTGAGCAGAGGTATACGACGGAAGAGGGTTGTTTTCCAGTTTCAGTATTTAATGGGTGCCTGAATTGAAAGAGCTTTTCAGTATTGGAGTTCGACGAGACCGGAGAAAGGGGAACGATTTTTCTGAGACATTGCTTTGGCACAAAGCAGGAGCGTTAGATACGAAAAAAGCCAAGTCTTTCGACTTGGCTTCTTGAATGTGGCTCCCCCTGCGGGA
>NZ_MCYD01001120.1:0-4630 GCF_002876325.1 Vibrio sp. 10N.261.52.A1 | reverse complement strand
CCCTATGGTGGCGTTCTCATTTAGAGAGTTGATTGAGATATTGAAACCCTACTTTGAGGTTCATATCTTTGAACATGACTATGACAAGCTTTTACCTTGGGATTCGCACTCAGGTAATGCACTCATTGCGTGTGTGAAAAGCTAGTTTACTTCTCTTACAACGTTAGCGCTCACGACAAAGAGCCTAGATCAAAAGAACCCACAAGACGTTACGTCATGTGGGTTCTTTACTTATCAAATCAGATAGATTAGAAGTCAGCGGTCATGCCTACGTAGTAAGTACGTGGTTCTTCGACATAGCCCATATTTTCAAGCTCTTGAGATACCGCTTCGTCAGTCAAGTTTGTGATACCCGCTCGTAGTCGCACCGAATCATTCACGTTGTAAACCGTACCGATGTTCAACGTTGTGTACGCGTCTTGTGTTAGGTCCGTTTCGATATTACGTTCGCCACGGTAGCGCGCGCTAATAAAGGTGTTTAGATCGTAAGTAGGGCTCCAGTTTAGCTTAACCAAACCAGAATGCTTGTAACGCTCTAACAGCTCTTCACCCGTTGATTTATCTTCTGTGTCTAGGAAAGTGTAGTTACCAGAAATACCCCACTCGTCGGTGATTTGGAATTGACCCGTAAGCTCTGCACCTTGGACTACTGCTTCTGAAACATTAGTGTAAGTACGTTTACCGTTTACATAACCTGTTGAGCTTGAACTATCTGCACACCCTTTACCCGCTTCAAATACTCCACCGTTCTCACAATAGGTATCATCACGATCAATTAGGTCATTGATTTCATTTCGGAACAATGCACCTTCGACATTCCAACGAGATTGACTATAGATAGCAGCGATCTCGTAGTTCAAACTGGTTTCAGGCTTAAGGTCTTCGTTACCATGTAAATCACAAACACCCTTACAACTGTTCACTGTGTAATCCGCTTGGTTTTGTGTTAAAGATGGCGCCTTAAATGCTTTACCAACACCACCTTTGATGATTAAGTCATTCGTTGTTTGGTGAACCAAGTACACTCGCGGGCTAAATTCTTCACCGTATAGCTCGTGTTTATCTAGACGACCACCGATTGTTGCTGTTAGTTGCTCCGTCATTAACCATTGGTCTTGAATAAACAATGCACCTTGGTAAGCCTCGGATGTCCCGTTAACTAGGTTTTCTCTGTTTGTTAACTCACTTAACTGGTAATCCATACCAAACGTAACGGTATGACTATCACCTAGATAGGTTGTTGCTGAAGCTTCTACAATTTGCGTCAATTCTTCAACATCACTGCTGTAGTTATTTCCTAAATCAGCTGCGTCACTATCAGTTACGTTTTCACGCGAGTAACGCACTTGTGTATCACCCCAGCTCCAAAAACCGCTGTGTGTTATCGCTTGGCTGTTACGTACAACTTTACTGTCAATTGGATTTGCACCTGTAGCATATTCAGCCAAACCATCACGTTGGTCGTCGCTGTAACCTAAGTCTAAATCGATGGTTTGATTATCAGTTGCATGCCAAGTTAACGTACCTAATAGGCTTAACGTATCGCGGCCTTCTAGTGCAGTCACATCTTCTCTATCATGACCCGAAGAGTGAATACCAGAATATGGCTGCCATGCATCACGGCTCGTTTGGTTAATAGAGAAACGAGCAAACAACTCATCTTCAATCAAAGCACCAGAGGTCGTTAGACCTACAGACTGCTCCTGCCCACCATTACCATCCATTGGTGACGAGGTATCCATACTTAATGTCGAACTCCACTCATTGACAGGGGCTTTAGTAATAATGTTGATGGTACCGCCCATACCGTCAGAGCCGTATAGTGCCGACATTGGGCCACGGATGATTTCAACACGTTCGATAGATTCAGTAGGAATTGTAGAAAGATCGAAATCGTTGCCACGGATAATGGCACTTGCTGAACTTAAACGTCGACCGTTTACCATGATAAGCGTGTAATCAGAATCCATACCACGAATAGAGATCATCTGACGGCCAGCACGCGTGCTATCAAAGTCAGACTCAACACTCGTTGATTCAGCAACGATGTCTGCCAAAGTGATGCCTGGGCTATCTTCGATATCTTGAGCAGTAATTACAGACATAGAAGCTGGTGCTTGTTTCAACGCCATCTCTGTACGAGTAGCGGTAACTACCATTTGCTCATCTGTATCCTTCACTTCTTCTTGCGCCAATAGGTTTGGCGAAAGTGAAGTACAAATAACAGCGACTGCGATCGATAAAGGCTTACGAGTAAAAAGGGATCTCTCAGACATGATATTCATTCTTATATGTGATTGGTAATGATAATGGTTTGCATTAAATAGCCAATTACCACTCTAATCAACGAAAGTTTCATACCAAAAATTGATTATCGCTATTCAACATTCACATACGGATTAGATCTATATTCATTTTAACGAGTAGCTCACACATACATTCACAAACTCAATGCATTAGGTGTACAACTCTTTGAACAACTCGCGTATCCAACGACACATTGGGTCATTATGAAAACGTTTATGCCAATACAAATACACATCTTCCGACGCACTTCTTATTGCCTTGGGTACCCTTTTACAGACCAAGTTCCTTTGTTTGGCAGCTTGGGACGCAAAAGGCGTCGGTAGATGGAAAATGATGTCTGTGGTCTCTGCTATATCCGCTGCAATATTGAAATTAGACAATTGAATCGGAATCGATAACTGACGCTGCTTATCAATCAAGCCGAGATCTTTGAATCGATTTTCAATCGAAAGCTTCTTATCGCCTTGGAGTGAAATCTGCCCGAGCTGGCTATTCAACAAGTCATCGACCGTAATCTCTTTATCAGCCAACGGATGGTCCTTGCTCATTAACAAACGATAATCACGGCTAATCACGAACATTCGATACAGGTTTTGCTCTGAACTTAGCGGCTCATGAGTCGATAACACAAAGTGTGCGTCACCGGACAGCAAGGGCTCGAAATGACGCTTAGGAATAGAATCGATATCAACGACCATATTTGGTGCTTGTTTGCGGATCTCTGCGACTACTTTAGGTAATAAGTGCGAAACCTGTGGTACCAAACCGAAGAAACGTACAGTGCTATCACTCGTTTGTGGTTCGAAAACGTCACCATGAACTAACTTCTCTAAACGAGTGAGTACTGAGTTTAGATCTTGCTTAATAGCTTCCGCTTTTGGTGTGAGCTCGTAACCATAAGCCGCCCTTACTAACAGATCATCGTTAAAAACGGTACGTAGTTTTTGAAGCGAGCGACTGACCGTAGGTTGACTCATGTCCAACGCTAAGGCTGTGTTTGAGACATGCTTTTCTTCGAGAAGGTGTTTGAGGATTACTAATAGGTTGAGATCGACTTGCGCAAGATTCATTATTTAAATATTCACAAATTTGAAAATTCAGAAGTCGAATAGTGCTATTACACACTAAGTAATACAATTGATAATCACTCTTATTTTGATCTTAAGCAAAATTAACTGACGTCTTTAGCTACGTAAGTAATATCGATCGAGCTTAGACGAATAGTCGTTCTGTATCATCAATAAAAAAGAGAGGCATATAGCCTCTCCCTTCATTCACTTTAAAACTACGTTTCGTAGCCCATTTGCTTTATAGGATTAAAGTTTAATCCACGCATCTTGCCAGTATTGGCTATCGCCAGGTGCGTACGAAGCACTTGCACACCACGCCGTGTAAGGCCAAGGTTTACATTCGTACAAACCATTGTCGCTACCTACCACGATGTCGCCTGCTTCATAGTTAGTACCAGCTGCATACGGAGGGTAGTTACCCGGAGGAGGTGTTGTTCCGCCCTCTTCTTTTACTGAGAACGAGTTATCCACCATCACCACTTCGCCATCTGTCGCAGTTCCAACCACTTCAAGCTTGTACTGACCTTCTGTAATATCATACAGGTCTATCGTAACCGTGCGGCTATCAGTTAGGTTTACGTTGGTCTGTTCAACCACAGAACCCGCGCTATTGATCACCTTTGCGATTACATCAAGCGCTTCATTCGACTCCAATGTGAACTGAATACGTACATCGCCATTATCTAGAATGTATTCAGACTGCAGACCAGACACGCTCAGTTCTACGTCACCACCTGGACCAGGGTTGCCACCACATGAACTGTCTGACGCTTTCTTCCAAACGCCCCACTCACCTGTTGTTCCTGGCTCTTCACCACGGGTATACCAGCCTGCTCCCCAAGTCGCGCCGTCGTGTGATACTTGGTCACCTTCAACATAAACAGTGTCGGCATCCCATGCAGCAGCACAGTTAGAACCATCAGTCACTGACACTTTTCGCTCAGCAGTGACGGTTTGATGAGCACTGTCTGTCACACTGTATACAAGCGTGTAGTTGCCCATTTCATTCACATCGACACTACCAGTGTGTGTAATAGAACTTGTTAGGTCACCATCTTCAGCATCGTTTGCAGTCACACCAGCCATCGGATCAAATGCGCTACCTAACATGACAGTAGTATCAGACACGCCATCGAATACAGGTTTTTGGCTGTAAACTTCGACCGTTCTTGCTTTGGTTGCTTCATTGTTATCACTGTCTTTCACGCGGTAGGTTAGAACATAAGTACCGATAACACTGGTTTCAACGTAAC
>NZ_MCYD01001119.1:0-2691 GCF_002876325.1 Vibrio sp. 10N.261.52.A1 | reverse complement strand
ATGTTAAGTTGTAATAATCATATATAAACCGTCTTTATTCTGTAAATTTCAATCATTTCGCTGAAATATTGATTCTAGTCGGTTTTTATCACATTTTAAGTGGTATGCTTCCGCTACTTTGATCGCGTTTCTCACACAAAAAAGAGGTATTTTAGGTGCTACAGGGCTTTTCCTGTTGACTAAATGTTATCTAAGAGTAGAGTTGCGCTCAAAAATAAGCAGTGCTTGAGTTTCTAAGGGAGTGACTTGGCAAGACCACAGAACGTTACATGGAATGTAGTTTTTCTAAGTCACTGTTAGTTATAGTTTTTAACACTTTCTATAGCTCGATTCTCAAAATGTTGTATTGCTTGTCTATTCATAATCAACATAAAAGAGTATTAACATGCCGATGTCTCTCGGAAACGCTTTTATCAAGAATTTCCTTGGTAAAGCTCCTGATTGGTATAAACTTGCCATCATTTCCTTTTTAATCATCAACCCGTTTGTTTTCTTCCTAGTTGACCCATTTGTTGCGGGCTGGCTATTGGTGGTTGAGTTTATTTTCACCCTAGCTATGGCTCTCAAGTGCTACCCTCTTCAACCGGGTGGCTTATTAGCAATTCAAGCCGTTGCGATTGGCATGACCAAACCTGAAATGGTTTATCATGAGCTGCAAGCAAACCTTCCAGTATTACTCTTATTAGTATTCATGGTTGCCGGCATTTATTTCATGAAAGAACTTCTTCTGTTCATTTTCACGAAGATACTGCTCGGCATTCGTTCTAAGATCATGCTTTCTGTTGCGTTCTGTGTTGCAGCAGCATTCCTATCTGCTTTCCTAGATGCACTAACTGTAATCGCAGTTGTGATCAGCGTGGCTGTGGGCTTCTACTCGATTTACCACAAAGTGGCATCGGGCAAAGGCTCTAACTCTGCACACGACCATACTCACGATGAAGAAATCTCTGAACTAACTCGTGAAGACTTAGAAGACTACCGTGCTTTCTTACGTTCGCTACTGATGCACGCAGGTGTAGGTACTGCGCTAGGTGGTGTAATGACCATGGTTGGTGAACCACAAAACTTAGTTATCGCTAAACAAGCAGGCTGGGAATTCGGTGAGTTTATTATCCGTATGCTTCCTGTAACATTGCCTGTTTTCTTCTGCGGTATTCTCACTTGTGCGCTTGTCGAGAAATTCAAAGTATTCGGTTATGGCGCAAAGCTTCCAAACAACGTTCGCCAAATCCTAGTTGAGTTTGACAACAAAGAACGTGAAAACCGAACTAAACAAGATGTTGCAAAGCTTTGGGTTCAAAGTGCAATCGCAGTTTGGCTTATCGTTGGCTTGGCACTTCACGTTGCTGAAGTTGGTTTAATTGGTCTTTCAGTTATCATTTTAGCGACTGCGTTTACAGGTGTAATCGAAGAGCACTCTATGGGTAAAGCTTTTGAGGAAGCGCTACCATTTACTGCGCTTCTTGCTGTGTTCTTCGCTGTCGTTGCAGTAATCATCGACCAAGCACTATTCAAGCCAGTAATCGATGCGGTTCTTCACGTTGAAGATAAAGGCGCTCAGCTTGCCCTATTCTATGTAGCCAACGGTATTCTATCGATGGTTTCAGATAACGTGTTCGTAGGTACGGTTTACATCAACGAAGTGAAAACAGCGTTGGTTGAAGGCATTATCACTCGCGACCAGTTCGACCTGCTTGCTGTTGCTATCAACACAGGTACTAACCTACCTTCAGTGGCAACACCAAACGGTCAAGCTGCGTTCTTATTCCTATTAACATCTGCACTTGCGCCGTTAATTCGGCTGTCTTACGGCCGCATGGTAATCATGGCCCTGCCATACACTATCGTGCTAGCACTGGTTGGCCTTGCAGGCATCGTATACTTTGTTGAACCGATGACAGCATGGTTCTATGACGCAGGTTGGATCATTCAGCGCACCGGTGAAGCGGTTGCTCCAGTGATCTCTGGTGGTCACTAAGCTACACACTGTGTCGCAAAGCACAAAATGTGTAACTCACTAATCAAAAATATTAGTTGATTAGGAAACTTATCCAAGATAAAAAGCTCTGAGTATTCAGGGCTTTTTTATTTTATAGACGGGATTTAATTCGTGAACTTTTTTGTAATGCTCAAAGACTTCTCTAAGGGACGTTTATCTTGGCTTTTACTGCTAGCATTTATCGTATTTTTTGAGGCTTGTGCGCTGTTCTTTCAGCATGTCATGATGCTTGGCCCTTGTGTCATGTGTATTTATGAGCGTGTGGCAATGCTAGCTATCGGTGTCGCAGCCATGATAGGCGCTATCGCCCCGAACAATCCAATCTCGCGCTGGCTTGGCCTTACTGGCTGGGGTTTTGGCGCATACAAAGGTTTAACGTTGGCTTTGGAGCACGTTGATTACCAGTTCAACCCGTCTCCATTCGCAACCTGTGACCTGTTCGTGACCTTCCCTAGCTGGGCACCTTTAAACCAATGGGCTCCGTGGATGTTTGAAGCCTACGGTGACTGCAGCAAGGTCGTGTGGCAGTTCTTGTCGCTTTCTATGCCGCAATGGCTTGTCATTATCTTTGCAGGCAACTTAGTGGCGTTCGGTTTCGTGGTCATTTCTCAATTCGTTAAATCTAAAAACAATTAGGGCGTGTTGGCCTTTCGTGGTTAAACTTTGTTCGGATGGGGACGCCTAGTCAAAAG
>NZ_MCYD01001118.1:0-3334 GCF_002876325.1 Vibrio sp. 10N.261.52.A1 | reverse complement strand
CATTAGCATTGACTAATTTATATTTATTAGTAAGCTCTAATTTACCGTAATGGAAAGTTATGATGTTTGTGGATAGGAGAGGTCTGTGTTGAGTTTGATTCCTTGGAATGCCTTTTTCGGCGGCATGCTGTTGGGCATGTCGGCTATTGTGTTAATGCTCGGGATTGGTCGAGTCGCTGGTATTAGCGGAATTGTCAGTCGATTATTGCCTGTTCGCATCAGTAACAAAGAAAGCAAAAGCACGGATACAGAAAAAACGGAAAAGCAATGGCGCATCGCATTTGTAGTTGGAATGGTCATAAGTGGTTGGTTGTTGATTCCTACCGGTTACCAACTCCCACAATTGGAAGAGATGAATCTCGTAGTGGTGGTTATCGCTGGTCTGTTAGTTGGATTTGGCACTAAAACAGCGAATGGTTGTACTAGTGGACATGGCATTGTAGGAATGGCGCGTTTGTCTAAGCGTTCAATTATCGCAACGTGTGTATTCATGGGTGTGGCAATAGCAACCGTGCTTATCAAGAACCTGATGGGATTGGGGGCGTAATGAAAAACTCTTCATTTGCTATTATTGTTGGTTTATTAGCTGGGATCTTGTTTGGCTCGGGTATGATCATCTCAGGTATGGTTGACCCGAACAAAGTACTTGGCTTCTTAGATGTGGCTGGCGATTGGGACATCAGCTTGGCATTCGTCATGGGCGGTGCGCTACTGGTATTCGCTCCGTTTTATCATCTAGTCATTAAAAAGCGCGCTAAAGCAATCAATGGCGAGCCGTTAGATAGCCGTAACAATCCAATAATCGACAGAAAGCTAGTTTTAGGTTCAACAGCGTTTGGACTCGGTTGGGGGCTTGCAGGCTTTTGTCCAGGGCCTGCGGTAACTAGTCTCAGTGGCGGTAACCCAACCGTGTGGGTATTTATGATAAGCATGCTGGTGGGAATGTGGCTTGCAGGTTGAACGAATAAAACCTGTTAGGGTAAACCTATCATGTGTCTAATTGGCTTGATATAAGTATTTGAGAGGTCGACTCGCTTTAACTCTATAGCCAGTCGGCCTCTTTTTAGATCTACAACAATTAATTGATGGTCGTTGAAACTGGACAGTGGTCGCTGAGTTTATAGTCCAGAACATCTTGTGTGTTGAATACTTGTTGTTTCGCAGGATCTGCGTTCAATGATTTACTTACCACAATATGATCAATAACAGAGCGGAACTGATGCGTGCGATGGTTGTTGCGGTTAGAGCGTACTTTGCAGTCTGCGCGTGTCTTTTGTGTCGCTAACTGCGCATCAGTATATTGTGTTAACTCTTTCCACATCCAATCTCGTGAGTATGCGAGGTTATGGTTAAAGTCGCCAAGAATGGCGTAGTCTTCGTTATTGCGCTCTCTTTGCTTTATCCATTTGTTCAATTGCTGAGCTTGCTCTTTTAAACGTGAGCAATCGCGGTTGGACTTATAAGCACCACTGCATCCTGCCTTTAAATGAACAGATAGCATGTGAATGGGTTTAGTCTCTGTCTTTATAACGATATAGCTAGCAAATCTAAGTTTACTGTTGGACGAGGCTTCAAGTGGAAAGTCAGCGTAGTCGGTGAGGGCTACTCCTTTTCGAACTGCAAACCCCGTGTATTGGTTCACTTTTTTAAATTGGTGGTTGCTGTTCTTAGGTAGCGCACGGTCAGACATTAAGATCTGATATTGATCACCAGCCACTCGCTGAATGGCATTTACGTCATCGACTTCTTGAAACGCAACCACATCGGCGTTTAAGGATTGAAAATAGGCTCCGAGTTGATCGAAGTCGGCTTGATCTCGTTTATCAGAAAACTTATTCACAGCCTCGTTGGTTGATAACCATTCGATATTCCAACTGGATATGGTTAAAGGTTCAGCAATTGCTTGGTTACCGATTAGGCAGCCTAACATTAACCACTTTTGTAGTCGTTTCATCCCAAATATCCCTAAATTTGTCGACCAATATTGATGAGCCGTTATCCTACAACACTTACCAAAAATTCAACTCTTTTTAGCAGTTTTTTTATTGTTACATTGTTTCTTTTCGAGTTGAGAACTAGCGTAATAATATTGAATTGATCTTAGTCAGCGTTCTCTTTTTATTGATCCAAATCAATACTCAAGTTTGGTGGTTCTCGTTAAATACGCCACAATATCTAGTGTTAGTTTAACGGTAAATCGCTCTATATAGTGTGTTTGTGGATAAGTCTGTGAATACCTCAAGAGTAAGGAGAAGTGGTGAAATCAATCGTAATCAAGCGTGATGGCTCAAGAGCTCCATTCAGTAGAGATCGCATCCAGGCTGCAGTGGAAGCAGCATCAGACAAAACCGATAAGGAAATTGCTATTTATGCATTGAATGTGGCATTAGCAGTTGAGTTGAAGCTCGAAGACTACGATGAAGTTCATATCTCTGAAATTCAAACCATGGTCGAGAATGAGCTGATGCAGGGACCATATAAGTCTTTAGCACGCGCATACATCGAATATCGTCATGATCGCGATATCGCACGTGAAAAGCAAAGCGCTTTAACTCGTGAAATCGAAGGTTTGATCGAAGAAAGCAATGTTGATCTAATCAATGAAAATGCGAACAAAGATGGCAAAGTTATCCCAACTCAGCGTGACCTGTTGGCGGGTATCGTGGCTAAACACTATGCGAAAACTCACATTTTGCCACGTGATATCGTACATGCTCACGAGTGTGGAGACATTCACTACCACGATTTAGACTACGCACCGTTCTTCCCGATGTTTAACTGTATGCTTATCGACTTGAAAGGCATGTTAACGCATGGCTTCAAGATGGGTAACGCAGAAATCGATACGCCTAAGTCTATCTCTACTGCAACGGCGGTAACTGCGCAGATCATCGCACAAGTGGCGAGCCATATTTACGGCGGTACAACGATCAACCGTATCGATGAGGTTTTAGAACCTTACGTGATGGCAAGTTACGAGAAACATTTATCGTTAGCGAAAGAGTGGGATATTCACAGCCCAGAAGCGTTTGCTATTTCTCGCACTGAGAAAGAGTGTTACGACGCATTCCAATCTCTTGAATACGAAGTAAACACACTGCACACCGCTAATGGTCAAACGCCATTCGTTACGTTCGGTTTTGGTTTAGGTGAAAGCTGGGGCTCGAAACTGATTCAGCAATCTATCTTGAAGAATCGCATTGCAGGCTTAGGTAAGAACCGTAAAACAGCCGTGTTCCCTAAACTGGTCTTTGCTATCAAAGATGGTTTGAACCACCAGCCACAAGATCCAAACTACGATATCAAGCAACTGGCACTTGAGTGTGCGTCTAAA
>NZ_MCYD01001117.1:0-1736 GCF_002876325.1 Vibrio sp. 10N.261.52.A1 | reverse complement strand
GACATATTGATGATCAGTAACAAACGAGCACTTAAATTAATTTAAGATTAGTTAATCATAAGCTAATGCCATTACAAGGCAAAAATACTTTCAACAAAATTTACCGTCAGCTCATGCTTTTGTCCAAAAATTGACGAAAAATGTAAGAAAGCGTGGGCAAGAAGTCCAAAAAATAGAAAACGAAGTCCCAAAAACGCAACAAGCCAGAAGTAATACTTCTGGCTTGTTTAGATTCAAATCGCGTTTTATACCGCTTTTACTTCAATCACACCGCCGGCAACCAAGTTAGCTTCTGATGCCGCTTTAAGCATTTTAGTACGCTTAGTTCTATCGATAACATCACCAACCAACTGGCCACATGCTGCATCAATATCGTCACCACGCGTTTTACGAACCGTTACTGTGTAGTCGTATTCCATTAGCGTTTTTTGGAAGCGGTCAATACGAGAGTTGCTTGGCTTCTTGTATGGTGAACCTGGGTAAGGGTTAAATGGAATCAGGTTGATCTTACATGGCGTATCTTTCATTAGCTCTGCAAGTTCACGAGCGTGGTCCATATCGTCATTCACATGATCCAATAGAACGTACTCTACCGTTACTTTACCGCGGTTAGCGTTTGAAGAAGCAATGTAGCGACGAACAGATGCTAGGAAATCTTGGATATCCCAACGGTCGTTGATCGGCATGATTTGGCTACGAAGTTCATCGTTTGGCGCATGTAGAGAAATAGCTAGTGCTACGTCGATGTTATCTGTCATTTGGTCAAGGCCAGATACAACACCTGAAGTAGATACTGTTACGCGACGCTTAGACAGTGCAAAACCTAGGTCATCAAGCATGATCTCTAATGATGGCATTAGGTTTTTCATGTTTAGTAGCGGCTCACCCATACCCATCATCACAACGTTAGTAATTGGACGACGACCTGTCTCTTTCTCTAGACCGATTTCACGAGCAGCACGCCAGATTTGACCCACGATCTCAGAAACTTTTAGGTTGCGGTTAAAGCCTTGTTGAGCTGTCGAGCAGAATTTACACTCTAGTGCACAACCAACCTGTGAAGATACACACAGCGTTGCACGGTCACCGTCTGGGATGTATACCGTCTCAACGTCTTGGTCGCCAACGCTCATCGCCCATTTAATTGTGCCGTCTGAAGAGTGTTGAGCTTCAGAAACAACAGGTGCAACAATTTCACAGCGGCGTTGAAGTTTTTCTCGCAACTTTTTGTTGATGTTGTTCATGTTTTCGAAGTCATCGACACCGAAGTGATACATCCACTTCATCACTTGATCTGCGCGAAAAGCTTTCTCATTCAATTCTTCTGTGAAAAATTTACGAAGACCTTTACGATCAAAATCGAGTAGATTGACTTTAGCTGTGGTCATGATGCCTCTCAATGACGGAACAATAATTAAGGGCGCGAATTGTACAGCCTTTACGCATGTTCAACAAGGGCTGTAAAACCCTGTGTTTACTAAGACATTCAAACTTAAGTGATTAAAATTTACACAGCCACCTTTCATTACTTACAATTCAGGAAATAAGAACAAGATTCCCGACTACGCTCCTTCGTCGCTTTCGTGAATGACGTGAAAACTTGCTCAGTAACTTTCCATTCATAGTCTTCTGGTCACCAGTTCCTCAAACCTCGTCATTCCAGAACTGAGGAACGAAGTATCTGGAATCTCCAACAACGAATAGAGATTCCCGACTACGCTCCTTCGTCGCTATCG
>NZ_MCYD01001116.1:0-11321 GCF_002876325.1 Vibrio sp. 10N.261.52.A1 | reverse complement strand
GCGTGGCAAAGGCGAGCACAATGGTCAACGTTGTTGGTACCTAGTTCACGACGAACGAATTTTTGGAACGCATAGTTATCTTCATTGGTGGTTTTAGCCGAGGAGAAGCCCGCTAGTGCATTACTGCCAAAGCCTTGTTTAATCGCCGTGAACTTATCGGCAATGAGCATGATAGCTTCTTCCCAACTCGCAGGTTGCAACCAACCATCTTTACGAATCAATGGTGTTGTGAGGCGAGCATCACTGCTCACGAAGTCAAAACCAAAGCGCCCCTTAACACACAGCATGCCTTCGTTAACCGGAGAGTCACCACCTTCTATGTAGCGAATCTTATTCTTCGCTTCATCGATATGCATGGTTAGCTTACAGCCCACACCACAGTAGGTGCAGATGGTATCGACCTTCTTAAGAACGTCGGTGTCACCTTGCTTTCTATCACGAGCATCCACCATGGCACCTGTTGGACAGGCTTGAATACAAGAACCGCATTGAACACAGTTCGAGTCACCCATTAAGGTCTGGTTCGCCCCGAAATTAGGGCGACACTCAGGTCTTGAAGCTGGCTTGCCATCAGCCTGATTCATAAAACTTAGGACGCCATGAACATTCTGCTCGCGACATGCTTGAATACACTGCCCACAACTGATGCAGCGGTTGGCATCAAAAATAATGAATTCAGAGCTATTGTCGACAGCAAACTTCTGTCTTGTCGAACCCACTTTCGCTTCTTCTGCGCGAATCGCTTGCCAGCTTTCATTTGAAGCAATATCGATTTTGTATTCTGGGTGCGTCTGCGTTGCTTTGTATTCGGTTGAAAAGTCTCGTAGGTCGCAGTTAGTGTTGGCTTGGCAACCACACTCTAGACATCTTGCCGCTTCTGCAATGGCATCGGCATTGTCAAAGCCCGTTTCTACTTCTTCAAAGCTTTGCTCACGCTGCTCTGGCGTCAGCTCTGGCATGATTTTACGCGCCATACGCTGTATCGACTTATATTGTTCAGGATCGACCGCTTTGAGCTGCTCATGCTTTCTTGAGTTAAATGGTTTAACCGGAATTTTTTCCATATCACCATTGAAGAATCGGTCGATCGCTTGCGCAGCAATACGCCCGTCTCCTACTGCTTCTACCGCAGTCGCTGGTCCACGTCGGAAGTCACCGATACTAAATATATTGCCCGTTCCTGTGTGCATGGTTTGCGGGTCTGCATCTGAGGTGTTCCAACGTGTCAGTGGGATATCAATCTCTTCGTTATCCATGAAGCTTAGGTCAGGCTTTTGCGACACCGCAGCGATAACCGTATCGAACGCTTCAACAAAGAACTCACCCGTTGGTTTAGGGCTACGACGACCAGAAGCGTCAGCAGGGCCAAGCGCCATGCGTTCTAATCGAATTTCTGATACATGGCCATTGTCATCAGCAATATTCTCTGCCGGGTTGGTCAAGAAGTGGAACTTCACACCTTCATGTTCAGCTTCTTCGATTTCATAGTCTTCAGCTGGCATTTCATCTCGCGTGCGACGATAGATGAGTGTGGTATCAGCACCATCACGCACTGCCGTTCGAGCACAGTCAATCGCCGTGTTACCACCGCCAATCACAGCGACTTTTTTGCCGGTAGTGAAGTGTTTGTCAGTCACATAGTCTTTTAGGTAATCAACACCTAAATAACAACCGCCAAGGTCGCTACCAGGATAATTCATTTCGACGGCTTGTGATGCACCTACAGCTAAGCAGACCGCATCGAAATCACGACTAAGATCTGACAAGGTAAAATCGACACCGAGCTTCTTGTCACACTCTACAACCATTCCGTTCCGACACATCAGTTCGATTTCTTTATCTAGAATCGACTTGGGTAAGCGATATTCAGGAATACCATAACGTAACCAGCCACCAGCTTTAGGCATCGATTCATAAACACTGACGTCATAGCCCTCATTGGATAGGTAATAGCCCGCTGTTAAGCCACCGGGTCCACTACCGACTATCGCTATACTTTTGCCTTTGCTCGCCTTCTTCGCAGGCATGTAGCTCTCTTGAGCAGCCAAATCGGCATCGGCTGCGTGTCGCTTGAGTTGGCGAATTGCAATCGAATCATCGACTAAGTTTCTTCGACACTCGGTTTCACAGAAGGCCGGACACACACGACCAATCGATAGTGGCATCGGCAGTGTTTTCTTAATCACTTCGATCGCTTTGGTATGATCATTTTGAGCGATGTGGTGAAGATAGGATTGAATATCGACTCCCGCCGGACAAGCGGTTTGGCATGGCGCTTCACAGTCAGCATAGTGGTCTGCCATGATTCGATTCAACGCGTCCTGTCTGTGAGAGGTTAGCTGTTTAGATTGAGTTGTGATGTTCAAGCCATTGGATACTTCAAGCTCGCAGGAACGAGTCATTCCCACACCATCCACTTCAACCACACACAGATCGCACGGGACTTTGTCCCCTGTCTTATTCAAACCGCATAGAGATGGGATCTCTAGACCACATGTTTTTGCCGCCTCAAGCACGGTCTGCCCTTGTTCGACGATTCGAAATTTCCCATCAATAACGATCTGAATCATATTGAGTCCTACCTTCAAGTTTGCGTACGAGTTACGCTCAAAAAATAATTATCGGCACGGCATTACAAGAGTGCCGCCACTCATTACCATACATTAATTGTGGTTTTGTGCGTGTGACTTCAAACAAGTTCTATTGAGATTAACCACAAGGTATGAGTGGTCTTATCAGTTATTCAAAAAGGCTAGATTCGAGGCATAAAAAAGCCCCTACGATGAGGGGCTTAAAATTAGTAGAAGTAAGTCAGCTTCTGCTTATTGTTCAGTTTCTTCGATAAGCTCTTGAACTGGAGAGGCTGGCTTATTCTGAGCAAATCCGCGCAGACCAACAACGTGTACGTGTTCGTGATCTTTGAAGACCTTACGAACCAGTTTGTAGGTTGTACCCTTCTCTGGGCTGATGTTCTCTGGCGCTGCAATCAGAAGCTGCATACCTAGACGGTCACACAGTTCAAACAGTGTAGAGATAGACTTCGCATCCAGACGTGCTGCTTCATCAAGGAACAACAAGCGACATGGAACAATGTCTTTGCTACGAAGTCGACGAGATTCTTCTTCCCAGCTCTGAACCACCATCAGTAGGATAGATTGACCAGTACCAATCGCCTCACCGGTAGACAGCGCGCCCGATTCCGCTTGTAGCCAACCATCAGAACCACGGTTAACTTCCACACTTAGTTCTAGGTAGTTACGGTAATCCAGTAGCTCTTCACCCAGAACTTGCGGAGAACGTTGGCCCATATCGATGTGTGGGTTCACACGTTGGAACAACTTCGCCATCGCTTCTGAGAAGGTGAAACGGGTCGTTTCGAACAAGTCTTTATGCTGCTCTTGTTGAGTCGCTAGGCCTGATAGCAAGATTTCGTGGCTTTCACGGATCTTAACGTTCAGACGTACGCCCTTAACCTGACCAAAGTAAATGTTTGACAGACCTTGGTTTAGCATACGAATACGGTTCTGCTCGCGCTGAATCGTCTTCTTAATAATACTTGCTACTGACTCAGAGCTGATCGCTAGGCGGTTTTCACGCTGCGTCAGTTCTTCAGTTAATCGAGCTAGTTCAACTTCCATCTCTTCGATTGCTTCAACCGGATCATCCGTATGGATGATGTCTTGGCGAATACGCTCGCGAAGATGTTGGTAAACCGCAATGTAGAACAGAACCTTACGCTCTGGATGCGCGTTATCTTCCGATAGGCGCAGCGAATCGCGTAGGTCTTCATTGTCAGCCACAGCCAGACGCAGTGCACCCAGTGATTTATCCGACATTGAGCGAAGTTCACCAGCTGTTAGGTAAGCCAGTTCACGCTTGTGTAGACGACGTTCAACGTCATTCTCACGTGCCAAACGCAGTACTGAACACCAACCGGCTTTTGCTGCAACAACGAAGGTACGAAGCTCTGTGTACTCTTTCTGTACTTTCTTAAGACGCTTAGCCAGTGCTTTCATCTCAAGTTCAGTTGAGGTAATCGTACGCTCATATTCGCTCTTACGGCTACGAGACGTATGCAGACGCTCTTGAAGCTCGTCACGACGACGTACAGCGCGCTCTTCAGCACCTTCATCAGCGTTAACACCGAACTCTTGAAGCTCTTGTTTGAACTCTTGAACCGTCTCTTGCTTCGCTTGATGCGAGCTCTTCAGCGCTGCCAATACTTGGTTGTATTGGTTCATCTGTTCGCGAGCTTGCTTCAGACCATCACGGCCTTTCGCACGAGCTTGTTCTGCTTGAACCAGTTTCGCTTTCAGTTGCTCACTCAATTCACTGCTCTTATTAAGCAGGTCAACTGAGTCTGCGTAAGCAAAGTAGTGACGACGTTCAATCAGATCAGACAGTGCGAATACTTTACCTTTAAGCGTTTGTAACGCGTTGTCCGCCTGACGGTACTCATCTTCCAAAGCTTCAAATTGCTCTGGGTCAGCGTCTAGTGCGGAAACGATTTGCTCTAGTGACGCAAGTGCTTTGCCATGAGTGTTCAGGTAAGACTTAGCTTCGCTCAGGCGTTCTAATTGTACTTCTAGTTCAGCCAAACGCTCAGCTAATGTTTCGTCTTCTAGAATACGAACCATAGGCGCTAACTTATCAAGCGCAGCAATCGCCTGTTTACTTTGTTGAAGCTGGCTACGTTGCTGTTGCTCTTTCGAATCTAGTTCAGCTAATGAGCGTACTACTTGGTTACGTTTCTCACGAACGACTGTCAGGGCTTGCTCTGGATCTGCGTTAAACGCAACGTGCAGATGTTTCGCTACAAAGCTGTTGAATGCTTGGTATAGACGGTTCAGTTTTTGAGAGTCAAACGCAGCTTTCGCGTGATTCTCAACAACCACATCGCGCTCTTCACGCAGTTTCTCTAATCGCTGCTCACGAGCTGCACGACCAAACAGTGGGATCTCAGGAAAACGAGAGTAACGCATTTGGCGATCGTTCAATTGAACACACACCGCGCCTTCTAACTCATCGGCATTGAATGAGCTGTCATCAAACGCATCTACATCTCCTTCAAGGATGTAAAGGTCTTCAGGACAATCATCAAGATCAATCAGCTTCTCTTTGATGCCATCAAGATCCGAAACCACAATCGCGTGACGAGCCGGACCATACATCGCACTGAAGTATGGTGCATCGCCAATTGTGATGTCGTCGTAGATCTCTGAAAGCAACACGCCACCAAGGGTGTCCGCTAAGCCTTTCAAGCGAGGATCGTTAGAACCACCTGGTGATGCTAGACGCTCAATTTCTTGCTCAAGTTCAGCTCGACGAGTTGCCAGTTGATCTTTAGCCACCGCTTGAGACTTTTCATCTTCAAGCACTTGTTGCATTTGCGTCATCACCGCTTGGCTATCTTCTAGCTCAGCTTCGGTTTGATCTCTTAACGATTCAAGCGCATCGTTTGCTGTGATCCACGCAGGAGCAATGGATTCAAGCTTTTGAATCTCTTGGTCGTGATTTTGCTGAACACGACGTTGCTCACTCTTCGCTTCACGCAGCTCTTCTTGAGCATACTCAAGCGTTTCGATCTGCATGGCATGACGTTCGCGTTCTTCTTCGAAAACCGCTTCGTCAGTCAGTGAAATGTTGTGTTGCTTTTGGTATTCAGTTGCTAGCTCTTTCGCTTGACGTTGCTGCGCTACGTCACGAGCCATGTCACGGTGTTGAGCACGCCATTGCTGTTCGTTTTCAACAACATGTTTGGCGTTGCGGCCTTTTTCTAGAGCTTGCTTAGCGCTATGAGACGCTTCTTTACGCTCAACGTCAGCAACAATGCTCTTAACCAAAGACAGCGCTTTATCGAACTGTGCAGAAGCTGCTGAAGACATGTCTAGCTTGTGCTTAGTAGACAGTAACTTTTGTGTGCTTGACTCTTCTTGTGCTTTTAACTCAGAAACCAAGGTCAACGCGCTTTCTGCCGTAATAGATTCATCACCTAGCAACTGCTTGGTTTTCTCTAACGCTTGAACCGCTTGCTGGTATTGAAGTGCGCGAGTCTGCTGAACATCCAATGCTTGTTGGTAATCAGCAAGCTGAGTTTTCAAGCTATCCACTTCTTCTTCAGTAATGGTTGCCTGCTCTTCTGCAAGAAGTACTCGCTCTTGAGCTTCTTCAACCACCATCATCTGCTCTTCTAGACGCTCATTAAGCTCTTCTAGATCTTCGCTGTAGCGAGCAATTTTCTCTTGCTGACGAAGTGCAGTTTGAACCAATTGAAGATGATCCGAAGCCGCTTGGTAGTCTTGTTCTAGAGACGATTCTTGATCCACCAGCAACTCAAGTTCTTCTTGAACTCGATTCAACAGGTTGTTTTGCTCAAGTAAAGTTTCACGCGAACCAAACAGTTCACCACGGAACTTCATGGTTTGATCTAACTTATTGCGACGATCGTTTGCATGGCGCATGTAGTCTGCTGCCACGTAGTTAGTCGATTCAGTGATCAAATGCTTGAACAAATCACGATCAGACTGAGTTGTCTTGATCGCTTCTAGCGTCATGCGGTTCTCACGCAGTGCCGATTCCATATCTTGGAATGCTTTCTTCACACCACCATTTTGCGGCAGAAGGTAATCACGCAGAGAACGTGTTATCGCACTTGAGATACCACCGTAAAGTGATGCCTCAATCAGACGATAGAACTTTGAGCGGTCGCTGCTATTACGCAGTTTCTTCGGTACCACACCGTATTCGAACATTTGTGAGTGGTAATCCACAATCGAAGAGAACGCTTTAAAATGTGCGCCTTCGTATTGTGCAACTGCGGCTTTCACATCGTTCAACTGACATACACGAGCGTGGCTGTCTGAAACGTTTTGAATCAATACGTCCGTTGGCTTCACATGGCTTGGAAGGCCTTGGATAACGAACGGCTTGATGTCTACTTTCTTGTCACGACCAGCAACTTGCTGCAGTTTTACGGCAAACAGTAGGCGTTGGTTACGAGAGTTCACCACATCCAGCGCTGCATAACATGCGCCTGGCTGAAGCTTACCGTAAAGGCCTTTATCACGAGATGACTGTGAGCTACCCGCTTCCGTGGTGTTACGGAAGTGCAGAAGGCTTTGGTCTGGGATAAGTGCTGTAATGAATGCCGCCATTGTGGTCGACTTACCTGCACCGTTACCGCCAGAAAGCGTTGTAACCAATCCATCGATATCAAAAGTACGTGCGAAGAAGCCGTTCCAGTTGACCATGGTTAATGATTGATACTTACCTCTTTCAATCATGCTTCACCTTCTACTTTTGTTTGTTCGCCGTCGTTTGACTCAAGGTCAAAGTCAGCTTGATCGTTAAAAATATCTTGTTGACCGTTTTCATCTACATCTGATGCAGTTTCAGCTTTCTCTTCATTCAACAAGCTACCTTGGTTAGGTTCTTGAGTATGCACCACAGCTTCACCATCACGGATAAGACGCAGTTGAGCTTCTTTCATGTCATCGCCAACACGTACGTCCGCACCAAAACGGAATACCGCTTCGCTGATACGGAATTTGCCGGTTTCGCCGATCGCAATCAACATGCCGATACGACGTAGGCGACGTAGAGAAGTACGTACTTTTTCAAACAGTTTTTCTTTGTCTAAATCAGAACCAGACGCACGGTTTGTTGCTAGCTTCATGAGTTTTTTCTCATCGGCTAACGCCATTAGCTCTTCAAACAACTCTTGGTTAGTGAAGATACCTTCGTGAGCTAAACGTTCTGGGCTCAGGTATAAGAAACACAATACCTTACCAACAAGCATGTCTAACTCAGACAACACACTACGGCCGATCAGAGACGTAGAACGTGGACGCAGATAAAAGAAACCTTCCGGTGCTTTCACAAGTTCTGTGTTATAGCGTTGGTAGAAATGCTGAAGCTCAACTTCAAAATCAGACAGTAACGCGTGGTTATCTAGGTCTTCTGTTGAAATATGCTTGCCTGAACGCAGCATGCTGTCTAGCGCAGGGAACAGTGGGTTCGCTATCGCTTTTACCAGTTTCTCTGGCATGTAATCATCAGTACTTGTTAATGACATTGGCTTGTACCTTTGCACCGAAATCGTTGATTGCCTGCCAATCTGGCTGAATAGCCTGATAGTCAGACTCTGAGTAACCTAAGCGCACCGCTTGGTCGACAACAATTCTGGCTAAATCAAAATGGTGTGTGCGAGGGTGTTCAGCGAGGTAATCGCGTAACACAAGGCCAAGATCGATTGGCGCACCTTGCTGTTTGTGAGCTTTCAACATATCTGCGATTTTTTCAGACAACAGATCGTTCACTTGCTCAAATTCTTCGTACTCTACGTCGAGTGGTGCTTGTCCTGTTACTTCGTCATCACGGAGCACTAGTGCTTCATCACGAAGGTCGGTTAGCTTTTCAGCGTCGGCATACGTCAGTAGCCAAGGCGCATCAAAATATTCAGTCACAGATTGACGTAGGCGTTGGCTGAAGGCTCGGTTCTTATCCATATCAATCGCGGTACGGATAAACTTGTGAACGTGACGGTCATAGCCTATCCACAGATCAATTGCTTGTTGGCCCCAACTTGTGATTCGGTCGAGCTTCATTTGCAGACCAAACAGGATTTCACCAACAAACTCAAGTTCGTCGTCACCGTAGACTATTTCTTGGATATCGAGGATCTGCGTTTGTAGTTCGTCACCTGCCGCTTGCAAGGTGTCTTGCAGCTCTTTTAGCGTGGCTGAGGTTTCTGATAGCAAGACTTCACAGTTGTTGATCGCCTCACGCCAATCTTTATTAAGAAGGTCGGCAATCTGCTGTTTTACGGTCTGCTGCTGCTCATCCATAACACGTTGGTTAAGATCAATTTGATCGAAAATTTCACCAACAGAATACTTGAGCACGCCGTAAACATTTTTTCTCCAATGTCCTGGCGTTCCGCCTTTCTGTGCAGCTTCAATGGCCTTTGCCATCTCGTCGGCAACCATGGAAAGTTGGATAGACAGTTTTAATTTAGAGAACTGACGGTGACGTAAATAATAATCTGAGATACCAATAGCCAACGGTGACAAGCGGTAGATGCTTGCGCCATCGGTAATTTCGCTGGTAAAGCGGCTAATCAGCTTCTGTTTAACCAACTCATTGATTGCGTTATTAGCGCGAAACGCTGACGCTTCACCAGTATCTTCAAACAGTCGAGTGACGATCGTAAATGCATCATGCAGTTCACCCTCGCCCAACTCTTCATCGAACCTTTCATTGCTTAATACTGCGATAGCAATCAAAAATGCTAAGCGCTCTGGCGGCAAGTTTAATGAAAAATCATGCTGCTTGACCCAGCCCACCAACTCATCAATTGGCTGCTCTTCGGCAGTTTGAGTCATTTCACTCATTGTGGTTCCTGTTACTGTTCTTCGTCATATCGACTACGTTTGATATGACGCCTATTTCTTTATAACGCGGGCTTGTTACGATTGCATAGCGCATGTTGTGGCTTCTTTTACCACATTCATCACTGTTATTGCGCAGGTTTTTGAGCCCAAACGTGAATATAACGGCCTAGTGACAGATATGGCTCTTGGCGACATAGCTGCTTTTCTAGTTCCAATACATCTTCAAATTGGTAATCGCCCATGTACTCCATATTTCCTATGTAGTCGCTAAAGGAGCGAATGCCAGATTTACCACAGATTTCTAGACCAGCGTCTTCTATCCATTGGTAAACCTCTTCAGGCTTCAAGCCTTTTTGTGGTTGCAGCTTAAACCGTTTTCGATGTGGCATCCCATTCAATACATGAGGAATGTTGCCACAAATCACATTTTTCAGGACTAATCCGTGGTGGTTGTAAAACATTATCGAGGCAACACCACCTGGTTTAACTTGTTCAAGTAGCAAATCGAGTGCTTCTTTAGGGTCCGCCAGCCACTCCATAACGGCATGAAACATCACAAAATCGACTTTATCGTCGAGGTGCTCTGCCACTTTTTGTACCGGAGAATGGATAAACTGATATTGCTCTAACAGCCCCGCTTCGGTGATCCCTTCTTGAGCCAGCTTTAGCATCTCAGAAGAGAGATCACATAGAGAAACCTTATGACCAAGCGCCGCAATTTTTTGCGACATCTGTGCCAACCCGCCTCCGGCATCAAGCACATGCAGTGGAGAAGCAGAATCTTCAAACTTGCTCAAAGCTTGTTCTAAATCTTCCCATACGATGATCTGACGGATCTCTCCTTTGTCAGAGCCGTAAATATTTTTTGCAAATTTGTGGGCAATATCGTCGAAATTACGGTCTTCAGTCACGGCTACTTGAGTTATTATGTCCTATCGTGCCTGCTATTCTGTCACAGGAATTTCAGGAATAAAGAGGCGATGTCTCTTTTTACTACTAAGTGATGTTTTTTCGGACTATTCGGATATGTTTGAGCTGAAAAAAGTAGTGTCTTCATTACTGATGCCACTACCAGCAATGTTAATTCTCGCATTTCTGGGCTTAGCCCTAGTGATGTTTACTACTAAAAGAAAGACTGGTTGCTTAATTACCCTCTCAGCCCTCTGTGGTATTTTCCTAATCGCTTTCCAGCCAGTTTCTAGTCAACTATTAATGCCAATGGAAAGGCAGCACACTGCATTTTTACCTGTCGACGAGACCGTCGATTACGTGATGGTTCTTGGTAGCGGCCACGTCGTTGATGACCAGATCCCACCAACATCAGAACTTAGCCGCACAGGTTTGATGCGTTTGAGTGAAGGGATTCGTATTCTACGTCTTTACCCTGGTGCCAAACTTATTTTGTCTGGCTACGGCGCTGGCACAGAGGTCAGCAACGCAAGAATGATGGCTAAGGTAGCCCTGGCACTCGGTGTTGCAAAGCCTGATATCATTCTGCTGGAAACAGCCAAAGACACTTGGGAAGAAGCCCGCCAAGCCGCTGCGTTCGTTAAGAATAAAAGAATGGTGTTGGTAACTTCAGCAAGCCACATGACACGTGCTTTGAACGAATTTAATGCAGCAGGCATGAAACCATTGCCAGCGCCAACCAACTACCTTGCTCAAGAAGGAATAGTAGAGCCATGGGAAAAGTACACGCCCAAAGCTCTTTACCTGGAACAGACAGAACGTTACTGGCATGAGACGCTGGGATTAATTTGGCAAAGCCTACGTGACTGGTTAGACACCAGTAGCGATGTTGCTGAAGAGCCAATCGTAATACCTGAAGCTTCTAGTTTAGCTGAAGACGACAACGCCGTTTCGGCAGCACAGCCTCAATAGGCAAACGACATAAAATACTAAATAATAAAAAAGCCGAGACATCGATGA
>NZ_MCYD01001115.1:0-4510 GCF_002876325.1 Vibrio sp. 10N.261.52.A1 | reverse complement strand
GGGTGTTATATTAGAAATTATTTAATTATTTTGTTGTTTTGGTGTTTGGTATCTAAATGTGGTTGGTTTTTTATACAAAAACCTCTCAAAAGTGCGAAAATTCACAGCCTTGAGAGGTTTTTCTGAGAGGGATTTAGGCTAGATTTTGTTGATGTTTGGGTTTAATTGTTCACAAACATGGCGAGCAAAACCACTACCGGCTTCGCTGTAGATATTGAATGCGGCATCAACACCATTCTCTTTCAAGGTTTCGACTTGATCAGGGTATTCTGCGATAGCTGCGATCTGTCCTTTAAAGTTACGTGACTTTAGTTGATCTAAAGCGGTCTGGTTACCTTGGTGGTGTGGCATGGCTAAGATAACCAGCTTTACATTCGCAGTATCTAAGATGCGCTCCCAGAAGTCTGGGTCGGTCGCGTCGCCAGAAATCACGTTTCTACCGTGGCTTCTGTGGTTGTGTGCTGCTTCTTCACGAACTTCGACACCTAAACTTACCTTGCCATAGCGAGAGCGTAATTCGTCATAAGCACCAGTACCAATTCGGCCCATACCAAGAATAAGCACTTGTGCTCGGCCTGGGTCAATTCGCTTATCACGTCGGTGAAGCTTTTCTGACGCATGCTCTTTCAGCCATTTACCTGACTGCTGATAAAGCTTGTGACCAGCTCGGTTTAAAGGTGCAGCGATTAAGAACGACAGTGAAACCGCAATCGCGACGGCAACTAAGATATCGCCAGACATCCAACCCATTTTGAAGGCGAGGCCACCAACGATGAGGCCAAATTCGCTGTAGTTAAACAGTGATAAAGAGGCAAGTAGAGACGTTCTAACACGGAACTTGAAACGGTTGAGCACCAAGAAGTAGAGAACACCTTTCACTGGCAGCATCAGTAAGAACAAGATTGCAAGCATAAAGCCTTGAATGGTTGGTTGCTCTGACAAACCAATGTTCAAGAAGAAACAGACAAGGAAAAGCTCTTTAAGGTTAAACAGCGATTTTGATAGCTCTGAGGCTTTTGGGTGACCAGCAAGTAACATACCTAGAACCAGAGCGCCCAGGTCTGGCTTAACACCAACCAAATGGAATAAACCAGCACCGACGACTAATGCGAAGAAGATGCCGGATAGAACCAACATCTCACCGTGACCAACCCAATCGAGCACTTTGTAGAAAAGTGGACGTAACAAGGGGAGGGCAAACAGAGCAATCGCATACCACTCAGGTATTTTACCCGTAGAAGCCGTTAGGAATACTACCGCGAAGATATCCTGCATGACCAAGATACCAATCGCCAACGTTCCGTAAGTCGCATTCATTTCACCTTTCTCTTGCAGAGTCTTAACCGCAAATACCGTACTAGAGAATGAAAGAGCAAAACCGAGCAGAACGATCTGTTCTACCGACATGGCAGCTAGTGATGAAATACCTAAGAACTTAAAACCAAATAGGGCGACAGCGAAAAACAGAGTGGACAAAAGGTTGTGGATTGTCGCGCCAGCCCAGATCTCTTTAGAGAGCAGGGTTTTGATGTCGAGCTTTAAGCCGATAGTAAATAGAAGCAGCGTAACACCAAGGTCAGCTAAAGTAATGATGGTGTCATTGGTTTCAAAACCAAAGGCAAAAAGCCCAAAGCCTGCAACCAAAAAACCAACTAATGGGGGAAGGTGACACTTTAAAGCAATAAATCCTGCGATAAACGCAGTGGATATTAATATAAGTTCCATAACTTGTTGTTGTAGTTCCCTAGCTTAAAAAAACGGGCCGTGTTTATACAAACACGGCCCGCGGAAAATCAGAATTATTGTTCTTTAATCTTCAAGTAGCTTCTGCAGTAACACACCATTGAGCATGGCGCGCTTGATCATAGCAAAAGCTCCCATCGTAGGATGTTTATCGATCTGTGATGCTACAATAGGCAGGCCGCTATGGAAAGTCGTTAGCGACTGATTCTCTACATTGCGCTTAATTGCAGGGAAAACAATCTCTTGTGCCTTAGTAATATCACCAGCGATGATCACTTTTTGAGGGTTAAATAGGTTGATCGTCATCGCGATCGCTTTACCTAACTGGTTTCCTACTCGAACCAAGCTCTGCTTAGCTAATTCGTCGCCATTCATTGCGTGGTCGCAAACGTCTTGAATAGTAATACGCTCAAGCTCGGTTAAAGAAGACTCATAGCCTTGTTTAATCAGTTTTTGCACGCGCTCAACGATTGCAGGGTTTGCCGCTACCGTTTCAAGACAACCAAAGTTACCACATTGGCACTGTTCACCAAGTGGATCGATTTGGATATGACCGATTTCACCGACGTTACGGTTATGACCTAAGAAAACCTGACCGTTAACGATAATACCTGCACCAGTACCGCGGTGAACACTCACTAAGATAGAGTCTTGGCTGTCTTGGCTCGCGCCAAAGTAGTGTTCAGCTAGTGCCATTCCGCGAACATCGTTACCAACAAAACAAGCGACATGGAATGTGTCGCGAATAATGTCGCTTAATGCAAGATTATCGATGTCTGTATTTGGCATGTACTCAACGACACCCGTCGTCGGGTTCACTAAGCCTGGAAGGGTCACGCCAATCGCAATCAGCTGATCGATTTTCGGCTGGTGTTCAGCGATGAAGGTCTTAAGCGTATTGACCAAGCCTTGAGTAAGGTCTGACTGATCTGAATAGTTAAGGTCTTGCTGTTGGAAAGCCAATTCACGGCCACCAAGGTCGTGAAGGCTAACTTGAATGTAGTCTCGCCCTAAGCGCACAGCGATAGAGTGAAAAGGCTCTACTTCTGTGGTTAGAGAGATAGCGCGTCTACCGCCAGTAGACGCTTGCTGTGCGACCTCTTTAATTAGGCCGCGCTCTAATAGTTGGCGGGTAATTTTTGTAACACTTGCCGGTGCGAGTTGGCTTACATCAGCCACTTGTATACGACTGATAGGCCCTTGTTGGTCTATCAGTCGGTATACCGCCGCACTGTTTAGTTGTTTAACTAAGTCTACGTTACCTATTTGTCCGCCATTCATACTTAATTGTGCTCGTATTGTCCATTAACAACAGTCGCTTTAACGTTAAAGTCTCGGTCAAATACAGCTAGGTTTGCAACCATGCCTTTCTTGATTCGACCTAGCTTGCTTTCTACACCGATAGCTGTAGCTGGGTATAGTGTAGCCATGCGAAGAGCTTCGTCTAAAGCGATACCAGCGTGCTCAACTGTGTTCTGAACTGCTTCAATCATAGTCAGAGCTGAGCCGCCCAGTGTGCCGTTTTCATCAACACACTTACCATCTCGGTAATATACTTTCTTACCGACAAAAATAAAGTATTCCATGTCAGCACCTGCAGGAGCTGTGGCATCCGTCACTAATACTAACTTTTCTCTCTTGACTTTATGCGCAATTCTGATGTTTGCGTAATCAACGTGGAAACCGTCGGCGATGATGCCTGCGTACACCTCAGGTGTGTCGTAGATAGCGCCAACCACACCAGGTTCACGACCAACCATAGGCGTCATTGCATTGAATAGGTGCGTTGCGAATGTGATGCCAGATTCGAAACCTTGGCGCGCTTCTGCATAAGTTGCGTTGGTATGACCGATAGAAACGACAACACCAGCTTTGTGTAGACGTTCGATATGCTCTGGGTCGTTCAGCTCAGGAGCCAGTGTTACTTTCGCAACAAGGTCGCTGTTCTCACAGATAAGCTCAATCATCTCGCTGTCAGACTTACGAATATGATCAACGCTGTGAATGCCTTTTTTCGCAACGTTTAGGTATGGACCTTCAAGGTGAAGACCTAAAGATTGGTTCTGATATTGGTTATGGTATTCACGAGCTGCTGTGATAACTGCGCGCATGTCTTCATCTGAAGAAGTAATCAGAGTAGGCAAGAAGCTAGTACAGCCTGATTTTAGGTTTGCTTTGTGCATGATCTGCATTGTTTCTGCAGTGATTTCATCGTTCAGCATCACGCCACCACAACCATTCAGCTGTAGGTCAATGAAACCCGGGCTTAGGTTTGCACCGTCTAGGTCACGAACCTCGATACCTTCTGGTAATTCAGAGATAGGGCAGACTTTTTTGATCAGTTCGTTTTCGATTACTACAGCATGATCGGTTAGAACATCACTACCAGTGTAAATTTTACAGTTACTTAGCGCGTACATAGTCAGCTAATCCTTATTTCGTCAGATCTTTTAAATTCGTTCGTTACCTAAATGTTGACTTAGTTTGCGAGCATCATTTACGTAACGATTTAACTTTTATGGGCAAACGGCTTCAAAGTGCGAAGCGATTTTAAGTGTTTGAAAAATATGTGAACAATTCATTGTTTTTATGAGTTTGGGTTAAAAATATCAGTAAGTTAGCTAGCTTTTAATACCGAAAATAACTCACTTTTGACCCAATAGTTAGATTTGGATTTTATCTATAAATGTTCATTTTTTTGAATGATAAAATAAGTTTTATGATCTCGCTAGCAAAAACCTCTGGATTTGGTGAAAACTGGTGATTA
>NZ_MCYD01001114.1:0-18078 GCF_002876325.1 Vibrio sp. 10N.261.52.A1 | reverse complement strand
CTTTATAAACTTATCTTTATTTTCTTTATAGAAATTACCATTTTCTAATGCGGCACGAATGAGGTTAATCGCATTCGAAATGTTTTCTTTATCTATCTTCTTTCCATCGAATAGCGCTGGGTAAAAATTCAGATGAACACTAAGCTCTTGCTCGTTAACAACCTGAAGCGCCTCAATGGTCGGCACATCCATCACTGACGCATAAAAATCATTAAAATTAATAACTTGCTCTGAACAGTCGACAAATATTCCTGGAATAAAACTGAAGTTTGGCGTGTTACCATTTGGCGTCAATGTAAAAGTATTACCGATACCACCGATCGCCATGCCTGTATTTTCTGGTGTCGTAGAAATTGGCGTGTACCAAGGTTGAATAAATTCAACTGCGTCGCCCTTTTTACACAAGTGTTCTGAATTTCCTGAATAGCTTGAATATGGAATTTTATTATTCATGTTAAAACCGCCATTGAATATTTTTTTCTTCTTGTTAATATCTTTCAAAAATGGAGACATCAACATGTTTAAAATTATAAATGAAAAATTTGGAAATATTGACTCTGTCACATTAATAAATCAGCAGCATGGTATAGAACTTCAAATAATCAATGGGTTTGGTGCTGTTATAAATAAATACATTGTAAATAACAGTCCATTCTCTTTTATTTGTGGCTATCAGAATTATGATGAACTGATCAACCAGCATCCGTTCTTTTCCCGCAGTGCTAAATTATTTCCTTTTCCAAACCGTTTAAACTTAGGTCGCTACAGTTTCGACAACCAAAACCATCAACTCCCAGCTAACTTCCCTTGGTCTGATCACGCCGTACATGGCTTGCTCTACAACCAACCTTTTTCAATCAAAAACAGCGCAGCCAATGAAAAATCAGCCAGTGTGACGCTGCAATATCAGACATCATCTTTGCACCCTGCTTTCCCGTTCGCTTTTAACCTTGAAGTCACCTTCACTATCGACACAACGGGTAAGCTCTCTTGCTCAACAACTGTCTCTAATTGTGGTGATTTCGCCTTCCCATTCGGTGATGCTTGGCACCCTTATTTCTCGCTCGGCAATGACCTAGAACAGTGTGAATTGACTATGTCGCCTTGCGCTGAGGTCGTACATGAGAACGACCTACCCAATGGTGAAAAACAGGCTTTTGACCGTTTGTCTTTGGATGACTCCCTGACCAGTCAAAGCCTAAACCACTGCTTTGAATTTGATTCTAAGACAACCAACCAACTGACTTTGACACACTCAGATTCATCTGCCGCAATTCATTATCAACAAGATGCGAGCTACCCATTTGTTCAGCTATACACTCCGACAAGTGAGCAAAGTATTGCAATAGAGCCCATGACTTGCCCTGCCGATGCATTCAATAACCAGATTGGCTTATTAACGCTTAGCCCGAACCAGTCTCAAACCTTCACTTGGCAATGCCAAGCCACCTATCAACCAAAATAACCAAACGAAAGAGCAATAAAGGGCGCATAAAGCGCCCTTCTCTTTGTTAACCTAAAACCACTTCTACCGTGTGCTCACCCGATGTAAATACCGGTGCTTTGTTGCCTGAAATCAGGTCACCATTGACCTTCATCTCAACCACGCCCTTACATACGTTATTCGGGTTCGTGACATGAATATGATACGTCGCACCACGGAACTGACGACGGACCTTAAACTCAGGCCACTCAGCCGGAATACAAGGATCCACCAGCAAGCCATCAATTTCAGGTCGAACACCCAGAATCCACTGAGTACCTGCAACGTATGTCCAAGATGACGTACCCGACAGCCATGCGTTACGACCTAGACCGAACTGTTTATGTTCATCACCCAAGATGTTTTGCGGGTAGCAGTATGGCTCCGATTCGAAAGTATCAATGTCGTCGTTCTTCGAAGCCGGGTTAATTTGACGGTAGTACTCGTAAGCACGCTCGCCATTGCCCATTTTCGCTTCTGCGATCATCACCCATGGGTTTGAATGCAGGAAGATGCCTCCGTTCTCTTTCGCACCCGGTGGATATGTCGAAACGCCACCAAGTTGTGGATCAAAGCCGTTGTAACCAGGAGTTGAAAGCTTGATACCATTGGTCGTGTTCAGCTTGTTGTAAACCGAATCTAGCGCTTGTGTAGCACGCTCTTGCGTCGCAAAACCAGAGATCACAGGCCAACTTTGACCGTTAGTGTAGATCTGTCCCTGTTCATTCTTATGAGAGCCAATCGGCATGCCTTGCTCATCAAAGTAACGCACAAACCATTCGCCATCCCAACCGCACTCATTCACTGTGCTCTGCATTTGTTGGTATTGCTCTTTGAACTGAGCTGTTAGTTCTTCCTCACCGCGTAGCTCACAAAGGTCCAACATATCAAGCAGGGCTTTACCGTACATATTAGCTACCATCATAGACTCTGCACCTGTTGGCAGGTTCACCGTGTCATTCCAGTCTGCAAAACCTAATAACGGTAGGCCGTGCTCACCGGTATTGGTGTAGGTAAACTCGATCGCGCGGCACAAGTGATCCCAAACGGTGCCGGTTTCCACAGGATTACCCGCTTTGTCTTTTTGATAGAACGGAATCACTTTGTTCAAGAAGTCAGCGTTGCCCGTCTCTTTCACATATTGAGTAACTGCGTAGATGATCCACAGATGATCGTCACCGTAGTAATCCGGGCGATCTTCTTCTTCACGTGAGTCACCAGCGTTCGCTTCCATGGTCGATGGGAAGAACTGGTGCATCGCAGAACCATTGGTGTTTTGCACAGACAGTAGACGCTCAATGAACTCACGCGCCTCTTCTGGCATATGAGTAATAACGCCCAATGTATCTTGTGAAGAATCACGGAAACCGATGCCGCGTGCGCCATAGCCAAGCTGATATAGAGACAGGTAACGAGACCAGTTTTTGGTCGTGTGGCATTGACGTGGGTTGTGTACGTTAAGCATCGAGTTCATAGCTGGATCTGGCGTTTCAACCTGAACCGCTTGTAGGTAAGAATCCCAGTGCTCAGCCAGTTCAGCGAATGCCGAATCAACCACTTGGTGGTCACGGTATTTAGCCAGTAAAGGTTGCGCTGCATCTAGGCTCTGTTCTTGCGCAATTTGTACAATCGTACGTTCAGTCTGCTCTGGAGATAACCAACCTAAACGCAGGTTCAGCGCACCGATGTTGTCACCACGCAGACACTCGGTATTACCAAGCTCGTCGTTTTCTAACGCTTGTGGTGCAGCCCATGTACCGTAACCAAACTGACCAAGGAATGATTGGCGATCACCGTCAAAAGACGTCGCAGGGCGATCCGCTGTCATCAGGTTTACTGCATAGTCACGCTTCATGAATGCATACTGCTCAAGCACGGTGTGACCCGACTCTTGCTGGTGTGCTTTCAGTGTCATGGTTTGTGGAACCCAATCCGCATTCAATAGTTGCTTAAGTGCATCGAAGTGAGTGAATTCGTATACAGGCACAACATCAACGTGCAGCGCTTTCTCTGAAATGTTGGTGACTTTGATGTCTTGTAGTAGAACTTGGTCTGCTTTTGGCACGAAGAAGGTCGCTTCACAACGCACACCAAACGCTTCTGCAATGATGGTGGTGTAAGACAAACCCGTGTGGTTTTCAAACTTATCAAGCGGCTTCAGAGTCGGAGTGTAGAAAGGCGAGAAAATTTCTACGTTGCCCGCCTCATCACGCACCTTGAGGTACATGGTCGAACCTTTGAAATCTGAGTTTGGCAGCTGAGCGATGTACTTGGTAATACGGTTCAGTGCCGGGTCGCCCTTACACAACAACACGCCACCGTTGCTATCAACAATGCCACCGAAATCTAATGTGCCTACATAATTACACCATTTGATTGGTGTGCACGGAGTGGTTGCTACGTATTCTTTGTTTTTATCGTCAAAATATCCGAATTTCATCATCACTATCCCTAGCCCCTCCCAAATCAGGAGGAGCCAAAACAATTTGTCGTAAGTAGGTTGGTATCAGCTCGTTGGCTGACTTAAGTTGACCGGCTAGCTCGTAATTGACTAGCTCGCTAGCGAGTTCTCGCTCAGTGCGTCAAACAGGTGGAAAGCATCCAAATCTAAGTAAAGTGTCAGTTCTTTCACATCCACTTCAGCAGCTTGGGTCTCAACCATCAGCGGTTGACCGCCGATTTCTGTTTTCAGAAGAATGCTCGCGCCTAGCAATTCCTTGTCTTTGATTTTCACAGGGAATGGCAGTACGCGATCGTGATCCACTTGCTCAGCACGCAGGTGGATGTCTGTTGGACGAACACCAAAGTGAAGCGCTAGGTTTTTAGATGCTAGAGACTTAAAGCGCTCTGGCAGTGGGATATGAACATCGCCAAGTTCAACGAAGTATTCGCCTTCTTTTTCAATCAGCTTAGCTTCCAACATGTTCATTGACGGGTTACCAATGAATTGCGCGACAAACTTGTTAGCTGGGCGTTGGAACACCTCAGTTGGTGTACCCACTTGAGCAACATAACCATCTTTCAGAATCACGATGCGGTCTGCTAGTGTCATCGCTTCGATCTGGTCGTGTGTAACGTAGATCGTGGTTGTTTTCAGCTCGCGGTGTAGATGTTTGATCTCTTCACGCATCACGCCACGAAGTTTTGCATCTAGGTTAGATAGCGGCTCATCAAACAGGAACACTTTCGGAGTACGAACCATCGCGCGGCCCATAGCTACACGCTGACGCTGACCACCAGAAAGCTCTTTTGGCTTACGGTTTAGTAACGGGTCAAGCTCTAGCATTTTCGCCGCTTTTAGGACTTCTACGTCGATTTCTGCTTTCGGCATGCCTTTCAGTTTTAGTGCAAAGGCGATGTTCTCGTAGACCGTCATGTGTGGGTACAGTGCATAGCTTTGGAATACCATCGCCAAGTCACGGTCTTTAGCATCGACCTTGTTCATCACTTTGCCACCAACCACGATGTCGCCTGAGCTGATGCTCTCTAGGCCTGCAAGCATTCGAAGTGTGGTCGATTTACCACAGCCAGATGGGCCAAGGAAAACCACGAATTCACCGTCTTCAACCGTAAAATCAAACTCTTTAACCACTTCAACATCACCGAATGATTTCTTGATGTTTTTGAATTCTACTTTAGCCATTATCTGTTCTCCTCAGCGCGCTCTTGAAGCATGTTTCGGTACGCAATTGCGCTCTGTTTCAGTGTTCTTTCTTGAGTGGTGTAATCAACATGGACGATGCCAAAGCGTTGGCAGTATCCGAATGCCCACTCAAAGTTATCCATTAGACTCCACGCAAAGTAGCCATCAACTTTCACACCTGCTTCAACGGCGTTGTGAACCGCTTCGATGTGGCCTTGGAAGTAACGAACACGTTGGTCATCCATCACTTGTCCGTTAACACGCTCGTCGTTACCTGCGGCGCCATTCTCAGTAATGTAGATAGGCGGCATGTTTTCGTAACGAGCATCCAGTCTTACCAATAAATCGGTTAAACCTTGTGGGTTGATTTCCCAGCCGATGTAAGTGTGTTCTGCGTCAGTCTGTTTTACTGATTCAATGTCGCCATTCTCATTGAAGCGAGCGACATTGCGTGTGTAGTAGTTGATACCAATGTAATCAACCGGTGCGCTGATGATGTCTAGATCGCCTTCTAAAATCATCGGCATGTTCATCGCTTGACGGTCTACGACTGGCTGTGGGTATTCACCTTTCAGCACAGGGTCGATGAACCAGTGGTAGTTCTCGGCTTCACAGTAGTCTGCAGCGCCTTGGTCTTGTGATGTCAGTGGGTAAGCCGGAGTCGCGTTAAATACCACGCCATGCTTAGCATGAGGCGCGTTCTTACGAAGAATCGGCATCGCCAAACCATGGCCTAGCATTAAATGGTGAGAAGCTAAGAAGCCTTCTTTTTCACCCTTGATGCCCGGTGCATGCTCGCCCCAACGGTAGCCTAAGAACGCAGATACAAACGGTTCGTTCAATGTGGTGTAAACATCAATTTTATTGCCAAAGTAGTTACTCACCACTTCTGCATATTCTGCAAACTTGTAAGACGTTTCACGGTTTAACCAACCGCCTTTGTCTTCAAGGTATTGCGGTAGATCCCAGTGATAAAGTGTCACGAACACCTTCATTCCACGAGCATGACATTCATCGATGATCTGCTCGTAAAACTCTAGACCTTGCTGATTCACTACACCGTCTTGCGGCAAGATACGTGGCCATGCAATTGACAGGCGGTAAGCATCAACACCTAAGCCTTGAATCATCTCAATATCTTGTTGCCACAAGTGGTAGTGGTCGCACGCCACATCACCACTGTCGCCGTTATCTACCTTACCTGGTGTCTTACAAAACGTGTCCCAGATAGACGGTGTACGACCGCCCTCTTCAACGCCGCCTTCAATTTGGTATGAAGATGTCGCGACACCGAATACAAATTCCTTACTGCGTAACTTTGAATCACTTGGAAGTTGAAATTTATTCATTGTTATAACCCTTAAACCTAACCTTTAACTGCGCCGGACGTTAAACCACTGATCATCTGTTTCGATGCGAACAGGTATGTAATCACGAGTGGTAAAATAGAAATTGTGGTGCCTAGCATTACCGCGCCCCATGGCGTATTCGGAATACCTTGAACACTTCGTAGTGCTTGTGTGATGACGTAATTGTCAGGGTTGTTCAGCACCACAAGAGGCTGCATAAACATGTTCCAGAAGAAGACGAACTGCACGATAGCGAGTGTTGCGAGTGCTGGTTTCATCAGTGGCAGTACCACACTCCAGTACGTTCTGAATTCACCTGCGCCATCCAGTTTCGCTGCTTCTAATAGCTCTTTAGGAATCGATGCAATCACGTGCTGACGCATCAAGAAGATACCAAATGGCGTGGTTGTGAACGGTAGCCATACCGCCATGTGGTTATCCAACAAGCCTAAGAATTTCACGATCATGAAGTAAGGGATCAAGCTAAGCACTGGCGGAATCGCCATTGAGCCAACCAGCATGCCGAACAACACGTTCTTACCGCGGAACTTAAACACAGCAAACGCGTAGCCACCCATGCTACAAAACAGCAGCGAGATGGTTGTGCCTAAGAAAGCCACGTAAATCGAGTTAAACATCGCTTTCCAAAACGGCATGATTTCCAGCAGTTTTGCGTAGTTCACCATTAGGCTGTCGCCAATCGCAAAGCTGATGCCCGAGCCGAAGATCTCCGAACGGTCACGTGTTGAAAGCAGTGCTGACCACACAAACGGGAACACCGTAATGATTGCGGAAACAATCAGTAATATGCCGAGCATGACCATCAAGATCTTAGTCATGATGTACATGGTGCGTTCGCTTGGCATTAGGCCACTTAGTGGTGAGGTATTTGTCTTAATTGATGTCGACATCTTAATGTTCCCCTAAGCCTTTCTTACCGAAGAATAAAAATTGAACCAAAGTACAAGACGCGATCAGTGCAAACAGAAGCCATGAAATTGCTGACGCTGTGCCCATTTCTAACCATTCCCAACCCACTTTGTAGAGGTACATAGAGATAGTTAAACCAGATTGACCCGTACCACCTGTACCACGCGTTAGAACGAACGGTTCTTCAAACATTTGCAGGTTACCGATGATGGTCATGGTGATTGCAAAGAAGATGAATGGACGAATCATTGGTAGTGAGATGTTCCAGAAGCGGCGGAAGGCATTCGCACCATCCATACGAGCAGCTTCTAAAATATCTTTAGGAATCGTCATTAAACCAGTGGTGTAAAGGACGATGTTAAAACCGGTGTATTTCCAGAAAACCATGATCGCGATAGACGGCTTCACCATAGTGGCATCATCTAACCAGCGGATTGGTTGAAAATCATTAACCCAAGCAAATGCCCAACCAAACAGCGTGCTATCGGCCAATGCCATTAACGTTTGGTTGATAATTCCTGAGTTAGGAGAGTACATGTTGAAGAAAATCAGTGACGCTGCGACCGTTGATGTGATGAACGGTAGGAAGTACGCCGATGTTAGCCAGTGACGCATACGGTCACCCATTGAAACCAACATGTAAGCCACTGGAATAGCGACTAAGTGCTGAGCAACACCCGATGTGATTGCTAGCCACAATGTGTTCTTTAATGAACGCCATAGCCATGGGTCAGTCAAGGCAATGTGATAGTTCTCAAAACCAACGAACTCCATTGCATCCATGCCCTGTACTGGGTTCCATTCGTGGAAAGACAGATAAACAGAGAACAACAGCGGGAAGATCCCAAATACAGAAAAAATGATCAGAAACGGCAGAAGGAATCCATACGGTGTAAGCGCTTTCAAATTCAGGCGAGAAAAAAGGCTTTTGTCCGCAGGTTCTATCGTTGTGCTCGCTGTATGATTCATAGTAACGACCTCTTAAAAAAGGAAGCGCGTTATCCACGCTTCCTCACTTACTCAAAGTAATAACAAATTAAAGATTACGCGTACGACGCTTGATTAGACGCTCTGCCTCTTTCAATGCAGTCTCGATGTCCTTACCTTCATCAAGCACTTCCATCAATGCGTTCTCTAAAATTATAGAGCGTGCTACGTGGTCGCCTTGAGCTGGAGATACTGGCTTGATGTTCTGTGCCACTTCTGCAAATAGAAGACGTGCTTTCTGACCACCTAGGAACTCCATCTCTTCTTGGAACAACTCATCGTCATACGTCGTTACGTTCGCAGGGAAAGCCGCAATCGTTTCGAAGTGCTTAAGTTGAACTTCACGGTCCGTCGTCATGTACTCGATAAGCGCCCATGCTTCGTCTGGGTTTTCAGATTGCGTTGGGATAGATAGGAATGAACCACCCCAGCTGCCGTAGATACCATCAGGAAGGTTTTCTACTGCCCACTTACCTTTGGTTTCGGGAGCGATCCAGTTGTTTAGGTGACCAAGTAGCCAAGCGCCAGAAAGTTGAGTTGCAAATGTGCCGTTGCGGAAGCCTTCGTACCATTCATTAGACCAAGCCAGAATGCGGCCGTCTAAGCCTTTGTCGCGAATCTCTTTTGCTACTTCAAACGCGTGAACAAAGCGCTCTGATGTCACAACTGGGTTGCCATCTTTATCGAAGTAAAGACCTTCGCCTTCAGGAACTGTAGTAAAGATGATTGCTTGTGCTACGTCGGCTGCTGAAGCGATAAGTTGTACGTTTTGCTCTTTTAGTTTCTCACCAGCTGCGATGTATGAATCCCAATCTTTGATTGCGTCTTCTACATTGATGCCCGCTTTTTCAAATACGTCGGTGCGGTAGTACATAACACCAGGACCAAGGTCGACAGGAATACCGTACATGTCGCCATCAGCACCTTTACCTTGCGCCCATGCATATGGTGCGAATCGCTCTTGGTACTTATCAGCACCATAGTTTTCAGACAGGTTAACTAGGCCGCCAGAACCAACGAATGGACCGATTTTCTCAACGTCCACAACAATCACGTCACCCGCACCTGAGCCCGTTGCTAGGTTAGTGGTTAGTTTCGTGTGGTGGTCACCGTGATTGTTCATAAGGTAATCCACTTTGATCCCTGTTTCCTTTTCGAAATCAGGCAGTAATACCTTCAGGCTGCTATCGAAATCTGGGAAGCCGTCGAAACGAATCTCTTTGTCAGCAGCATTTACCGCTGTTGCACCTAGTCCTAAAGCAACCGCGCATGAAAGCGCTAAGGTCTTAAATTTCATGTTCTATCCTTAATGTTTTTATAGGGTAACCAGTAAATCCGATACCGAGTTTCTAGTGACCAACGTCGGCAGCAATTTAAAGTTCACGTCATGTTTAATTTTCTTTAGCTTTTGCAGAGTGAGCTGCACTGCTTCAATGCTCATCTCTTCAATGGGGAAATTTATGGTGGTCAAACTAGGGGTCAGATAGCGCGCGAAGATGGTGTTATCGAAACCCACAAGCGAGATGTCTTTCGGAACCGACAATCCCTCGTTGTGTAAGACTTCGAAAGCGCCAAATGCCATGTGATCGTTTGAAGCAAATACCGCTGTGAAGTGGCACTTACGGTTGATCAACTTCTTCATAGCACTGATGCCGGTCTCTTCAGTAAATCCCGCCTCAGAGACCAAGGCCTCATCATATGGCACACCGGCTTCTTCCAGTGCCTTGCGATACCCCTGCAAACGCCCCCTAGCGTCTGCTTTATCTAAAGGCCCGGTAATACACGCGATATCTGTATGTCCCTTTTGCAAGAGATATTGAGTAGCGAGTAGCCCCCCGACTTCGTTATCAATATCAATACAACTCATCGCCATTTCTGGGATGAAGCGGTTAATCAAAACCACAGGGGTCCCCTGTTCTTCCAATTCAATTAAATAATCATCACTGAGCAGTTGAGTATGAAGAATCAAAGCATCCACACGACGCCCCAACAGAAACTCCACAGACTCGCGCTGCCCTTGTTCGGTATTCGAACCCGCTGTAACCACAGCGTGGTAACCGAAGCGGCGTAGGTTTTCCTCTATGCAATGCAAGATGCCTGAATAGAAAGATCCGCCCAGTTCTGGAACAACAACACCCACACTTCCGGTACGACTTGAAGCTAAAGCCTGAGCGATAGAGTTCGGGCGATAACCCAACTCTTTGATCGCCTTTTCAACCTTTAGCTTCTTATCGTGGCTCACTCTACTGGTGCCGTTAATCACTCTAGACACTGTCGCTTGAGACACACCTGCGTGCTCTGATACGTGTTTAATTGTTGCCACTCGAACCTCGATACTTCATTAGCTTGTAACCGCTTACAAAACGATTATTAAGAAATTACGTTTTAGTTGAAGTGAGTGTCATCACACTAAACTTGGAGGTAAGAAGGCTGGATTTGGAAATCTTGAAAGCGCTTACAGATTCACTTCACGCCATGAAACTGTTTCATGAGATTCTTACTCACCCAATCAAAACGATGCCTGGTTACTTGCTGCCAGGGTGAAAGTAAGAACGCTTAAACTCCGGTTCTCAAAAGCACTATTCAGAGGTGAACCCGCAGCAGACGGTAATATACGGGGCTAAATTGACCCTATTATTTGAGTGGCTATGCTAAATTGTATGGGAACATTTCATAGGTACTTCGAATTCGCTTTGCAGAACCCGAAACTTGAAACAACAACGCCCAGCAAAGGCTGGGCGTGAAACAGTAGAGAGCTTAGAGTCGCCTCTAAACCTTGTTTTCTGATTGCTCGGCGAGCTTAAACTCTTGAGTTAGTGAGAATTGCTGCTGCGACATGGTTTCAAGCTGTTGACCATGAGAAAACAAAACCTGAGATCGTTGTGAGTTATCTTCAGCCAAGGTGTGTATCTGACTGATGTTTTGTGTAACTTGAGAGGCAACCACTTGATGCTCGGTAGTCGCTGTCGCAATCTGGTGACTTCTTTGCTCTACCTCGTTTAACAGAGTGGACACCTTTGATATTGAGCCATTCACCTCATAGGTTTGTTCAACACATTGAACCATCCCCGCTACGCATTGGTTGATTTGCTCAACCGCAAGCTTAGAACTGGTTTGCAACTGCTCTATCTTGTTGTGTATCTCTTGCGTTGAAGCGTTCGTTTTTGCCGCCAACACACGCACCTCATCAGCTACCACAGAAAAGCCTCGCCCCTGTTCGCCCGCTCGCGCCGCTTCAATGGCTGCATTCAATGCCAACAAATTGGTTTGCTCGGATATCCCAGATATCACGTCCAGAATCGAGCCAATACTGGCACTATCACTTTCAAGCTGGTCGATGGTCGCTGTTGATTCTGCTAACTTACGCTCTAAACTGCCCATCAACTCGACGCTTTTGTCCATCGTCTGTTGGCCATGATTGGAACTCGACACAGCTTCGGTCACCAAGGTTAACGTTTGATTAGCCGCTTGAGTTATTTCGGTCACCGAGCACTCGATCTGCTCCATAGCTGTTGCCACCATCACGGTCTGACTGGTTTGGTCGTGCATAGCCTCACTCAAAGAGCGGCTAGTGCTTTGGTTCTCCAAAGATGCTTCTTTTAAGCACGTTGACGATTGGCGCATGTTCTCAATCATTTCAGTAAGATGACTGATAACCAAATTCACTTTTTCGCTAACTAAACCAAACTCATTATTCGCTTGATATCGCACCATTTTGCTCAAATCCTTGTTCGCAACTTGGTCCAATGCGCCTTGCAGAAGCTTGCTTGGTTTACGAATCCCTTTGGCGATATTCAATCCAATCAAAAGAGCAATAACTACAGAAGTAAGAGTAATCACGCCTTGTATCCAAAGGGCTTGCTGTGAAGAATCCGTCGATTCGTGATACAAGCGCGTTGCGGTATCTTCTGCATATAGAGAAAGCTCATCAAAATGACTCAACTGTGCATCAATCAGCTGTTCAATTTCCTGATTTTGGAGAGAAATAGATTCATCAAGTTTCACGGTTGCTTTATGAGTAGATACCGAGCCGCTAGATGAAAATGCGTGTGAAGCGAGCAGTGATAAAGACTGTTGACTGCGACGTAGTAAAGATGAGTCCAGATTATCTAAGTCGGTTACCGCTTGTTCGAATCGCTCTTTGCGACTTTGTAGGCGTCGCTCTACCCCGCGAACTTCTGATGACGTTTGTAATGAGAATGCCTCATTAGCCTCTGCCGCAATCAGGCTTAGTTGCACCAACAGAGCTTCGACCGCCTTCTGTATTTGATCTGATTTCGCGCTCGCCAGTTGATTGACCAAGATGTTATTAAGCTGTCCCACCACAGACTGAAATTGCGCTTGCCCCATCGCACCAAGATCTTTGCTATCCAGATAAGCAAC
Source organism: Vibrio sp. 10N.261.52.A1 (assembly GCF_002876325.1). Classification (NCBI taxonomy): domain Bacteria; kingdom Pseudomonadati; phylum Pseudomonadota; class Gammaproteobacteria; order Vibrionales; family Vibrionaceae; genus Vibrio; species Vibrio sp. 10N.261.52.A1. Next base: position 5,303 of record NZ_MCYD01001114.1, on the reverse strand, counting down.
GTAAAGTTCGAGTACTCCTTCTATCTTTTCGATCGTCGATCTACCCGTTTCATCAATGTTGCTAAGCAGGATTTCCATATGTGAACCAGCGACACTTTTACCTTCAAACCAACTCAACTGCTGCTGATATTGCTCAATGTTATTCAATACGGTCAGTTTCAGTGGTTCGAGTTCATCTATGTAATTGGCGGATAAATACGGCGTGATGCTGCGATTAATGTCCAGAAACCGAATGGTCAAGGTGGAAGATTGAAGCATAAGTGGCGTAGCTTGCTGGGTGATGTTTTCGATTCGAGTGGTGATGTCTTTATTGCTACTGATGCTTAACCATGCGGAACCTAGCATGATCACAATCAGTACGAAGAAACCTAAATAAACTCGAGACACGATGGAAGAAAGTCTCATAGTAAATCCCTGATCTAGTGGCGAAAAAAAGGGCACAAAAATGTGCCCAAGAATGGAGTTAATTGAAACGTGCCCTAATCAATCTGCCTTTAGGGCTAAAATGGACAGTATTTACGTACTATTGAAAAGCATGGATATTCGAAAGCATGGCTCTTTGAAAATATGCCGAATTCAAAGAGCCGCTCTTTCTATATCGGTGATTACCACCAAGCTTCAAACATTGCGCCGAACGACAATGTGTCAACATTCGTTGTCTTCACTGTGTTGCCTTTGGTTTCTACATCACCCACGGTTGTGTAGAAACGAAGCATTGGACGGCTCCAAGGTAAGCCACCTAGAGAAACGTTTTGAGAAAGCGTTACTTTCCATGCGTTCTCTTCACCGTCGTCATCGTAATCAACCATGCCGTAGCCCGCTTCTAACCATGTAGAATGAACATCATCCCATTGGTACTGTGGACGAACGATACCTGCGTATTCTGTGTTCTCGCGGTCTAGATCTGAACCAGAGTTGTCTTTGTACGACACTAAGTAATCGATGATGAAGTTATCTGTTGCTGCGTAGCTACCTTCAACACTTGCGTACAAAGTTTGGTAGTCACCTTTTAGGTCAAACACTGATGAATCCGCACCGTCACCATACTTAACAACCAACTTGTTAGACTCACCCAAGCCTAAGGTTGCACCTACCAGGTATGCCGTTTCGTCACTGACTTTTGGAGCACCCGCTACGTCAGAGTCTGCTTCATCTGAAGCAAAACCATAGTTCGCATATAGGTCTAGTTGGCCGATACCCGCATTAATAGAGTGCAACTTAGAAGTAATTGCGTATCGACCGTTGTCGTTCACTAGGCCGCCTTTCACTTGGCCTACGAAGCCCATGTCTAGCTTGGCACCGCCGAAATCTAGGTTGTTAAAACCAGCACCTTGACCATCGTGTGTCATCCAGAAGTAATCGTTCAAACCTTGTTGCGGACGTTGATGGAAGTCACGACCAGCCCACATGTAAAGCTCAGGCTGACTTTCAAAGACGTTGGTTACACCAGCGTACATTTTTTTCATGCTTAGGCCGCCGTCATCAGCCCATGCGTCAGCTTCCCAGTGGTCAGCCATGAATACGATGTCCCAGATAGCGCCGTTGTCTGCCTGGAAAAGCTTAGCTAACTGAACTTCACCGCCGTTGGCTTCGTTACCTAAACGACCAACAGAGCGACCTGTTGTACCAATGTCTACGTAACGCTCATCACCACTTTTGTAGTGAGCGCCGTAACGAGCATAACCAGAGAAGACGATACCGTCTGGTACATTGGTTTCTGCAGTCAGAACCGCTTGTTGTTGATCATCAACATACTTGATATCACCAACTTGAGATTCCAGCTCTTGGATTCGTTGTTCCAGAGCGGCAAGATCCGTTTCTGCAGCAAAAGAAGAGATTGAAGCAAGCGAAGCCGCCACTGCGACCGTTATTGGCAAAAGCTTAAATTTTTGCATTGTAATTCCCTATTATTTTTTTGAGTTTTCATCGAACAGGGAAATATTAAGCAATGAAAGCGTTGAAAAGTTAGCCGCTGTTCACATTGATAAATTAGCTTGAGAACCATGAAACTTTTAGAAAAGTCACACCCAAAACTATTAATTTAATATCAAAAACTTAGGACGGGAAACACGTGAAATATCAGCTTGAAATCGCTTTCATTTCATCAATAATGGCGGGGTCTATCACGGAAAAGTGTATGTAAACATGAAGGAAATATGGTGCAGTTTTGATAAGTTTTCATATATATGAAAAGCCTCAAAATCTAAGGTCGACTTTGAGGCTATTTGGTCTGAGTCAAACACCCAATTATCTAGAATCAAGCATTATCTAAAACGAATCTAGAGATTCAACACCCATATTAAACAGCGTAAACGCATAGATATCGGCAGTGAGATCGATCGCTTTACTCAGTGGCATTCCGGCGCCATGGCCCGCATTTACGTCGATACGAATCATCACAGGCGCACCACCTTCATGCTTATCTTGCAGCTCTGCGATAAACTTATAAGAGTGTGCTGGCACCACGCGGTCATCATGATCCGCTGTCGTAACCAAAGTTGCTGGGTAGTCGACACCGCGCACAACGTTATGAACCGGAGAGTAACCAAGCAGGTATTCAAACATCTCTTTGCTTTGCGCGGAGGTACCATAGTCATACGCCCAGCCTTCGCCAGACGTAAAGGTATGGTAACGCAGCATGTCTAGCACCCCAACAGCAGGTAGAGCCACTTGGAAAAGCTCCGGCCTCTGTGTCATACACGTACCCACCAGCAACCCACCGTTAGAGCCGCCACGAATCGCCAACTTGTCACTACTGGTATAGTTCTCGGCGATTAAGAACTCCGCAGCAGTAATGAAGTCATCAAACACATTCTGCTTTTGCTGCTGAGTACCCGCTTTATGCCACGCCTTACCGTACTCACCGCCGCCTCTCAGGTTGGGAACTGCGTACACGCCACCCAATTCTAACCAACTGCCCACCGTCCCCGAGAAAGAAGGCGTTAGGCTGACATTAAAGCCGCCATAGGCGTACAACATGGTTGGGTTATTACCGTCCAGTTTTAGTCCCTTCTTATAAGAGATAAGCATCGGAACCTGAGTGCCATCTTTTGAGGTATAAAAGACCTGTTTAGACTCAAACTTATCCGATTCAAACGGTGACTCAGAGCGCTGATAAACTTCTGAACTGCCCGACTCAATATCAAAAGAGAAAATGGTTGGCGGCGTAACATAGTTGGTAAAGGTGTAATAAAGCTGAGTTTGCTCTTTCTTACCACCTAAGCCACTGGCCGTTCCCAGCCCAGGTAAATGGATTTCACGAACTAGGTTACCTTGGTAATCCAGCTGCTCAATTTTCGACACCACATCCACCATGTAATGAGCAAACAAGTACCCTCCACCAGTACTGATGTCTAACGGCTGTGGCTTTTCTGAGATAATATCTCTCCACTTCTCAGTACGTGTGTCAAAACTCACGACCTTGCCATTCGGTGCATCGAGATTGGTGTACAGAATGAAGGTCTCATCTTGGTTATCGATGAGATACGTGTCGCTATCCACATGATCAATCAGCGTGTTCAACGATTGGCCTTGTGAATTTAAATCGATATAAAACAGTCGGTTACCCGACGTAGATTCTTTCCCAAGAATAATTATGTAGCGATCATCTTCAGTAGTGTAGCCGGACACATAGCGGTGTTGCTCATCGTTGCTTTCGCCAAAGATCACCTTGTCGCTAGCTTGCTCTGTGCCCAACTCATGGAAGTACAATTTGTGTTGCTCAGTGCGAGCCGAGAGTTCACTACCATCAGGCTTATCATAACTGGAGTAGTAAAATCCGCGATTGCCTAACCAAGAGATGCCGGTAAATTTGGCGTCAGTGATTTCTGTTTCGAGCTGCTGCTTAGTCTCAGTTTCAATCACGAAGATCTTACGCCAATCACTGCCCCCCTCAGAAATACTGTACGCCACTAAGCTATAGTCTTTCGAAAACGATACCGAGCCCAGAGATGTCGTGCCATCTTCCGAGAAAGTGTTCGGGTCTAGGAATACTTCAACCGGCTGCCCCTCTCTCTGACGATAGAGAATGCTGTGGTTCTGCAAGCCATCATTCTTATAGAAATAGGTGTAGTCACCTCGGACAAACGGCTGCGAGCTCTTTTTGTAGTCTTGCGCTTTTGCCAGTCGCGCTCGCAGTTCCGCGCGATACGGAATTTGAGCAAGGTAATCAAACGTGACTGCATTCTGGTTCGCTACCCACTCTGCAGTTTGGTCACTTCTGTCATCTTCTAACCAGCGATATGGGTCTTCGATTATCTGACCAAAATAGTCATCGCTGACGATCTGCTTATTGGTGATTGGATATTGATACTCTTTTAAATAGCTCATCGTGATCCTTATTAAAAATAGTGAGAAATCGTCAGATAACGAGTTCTGATGTGTTCAATCAATAACTTAATCTTGTTGGGCGGCTGGCGCGTAAAAGGGTACACCGCATAAATACCGAGCTTCTTACCCACTAAGTCAGGGAAGATATCCACCAGCTGACCGTTACGAATATCGTGATAAACCAGACAACGCGGCACGTACGCAACGCCATGTCCACCCAGCGCAGCTTTTCTTAATGCAGTCGCGTTGTCTGTCGAGAAAGAGCCCGAAACACGCACGATATATTTGTCGTTGTCTGTACAACCGTCTTTGCTATACAGAAACTGCCACTCACTCGCCCCTGTGGTTTGATAGGCGTATTGCAAGCAGTTGTGCTCCACTAAGTCTTTGGGCTGCATCGGTTTACCGTTCTTGGCGATATAAGAGGGCGAGGCACACACCACCCATTGAGAATCCAATATGTGTCGTGCAATTAAGCTGGAGTCTTCTAGGTAACCGGTACGAATCACCAAGTCCAAACCATCTTCTACTAAGTCAACAAAGCGATTGTCCAGTGACATATCGACTGTTAAACCTGGATGCATATTACAAAACTCAGCAACGGCGTCTGCCAGAATCAAATCTCCAGAGATAGTAGGCACTGACATTTTGATATGACCGCTGACATTTTCACCAAAGCCTGAAACTGCGTCCATAGCCTCTTGAGTCGCCTGCTTCACATTTTTGGCTCCGTGCAAAATTGCCTTGCCCGCCTCAGTCAGGGTCAATTTACGCGTCGTTCGATATAATAATTGCACGCCAATTTCTTCCTCTAGGCGTGCAATTCTTTTACTAACTACCGAATTTGTAAGGTTATTTTGCTCTGCCACCTTACTGAAACTGCCCAGTTCTACTACCTGTGAAAACAGGATCAAATCATCTGCTCGCATCTGATTATGCCAATTTTGGAATTAATTATTTTCATTATTTCCCTA
>NZ_MCYD01001113.1:0-2171 GCF_002876325.1 Vibrio sp. 10N.261.52.A1 | reverse complement strand
CGGCTTTTTTGTACCTATAGCTAAGTGAATGGCGACTACCTTGAGCTCCTTAAGCTAGCGTTAGTATGGTTTTGTGATGTTATAATGTACCCTTTAGGGCTCTGATAAATCGAATAAATTTAATGAAGGTCACTTTGTAGCGCTTTCGAACTGAGTAAATCACAAATAATCTAAAAAATGATGAAAACGTTTGCCTGTGATCACTTATTAGCTCAACTGCAACTTTGCCGCTTTGTTACACACTCGATAGGGGATTATGGTGATCTATCCTACATAAATATGAAATCACTCTGTTAGGTTTACCGTCTTAATTTAAACTACTTCAAGTTTTACCATTCTCTAACCATGTTTATTAACTAAACATGGTCTCTATGGGAGTGGAAGAAGCAGTGGATTCCCCTAAAAAGTTCAAAGGTATGACAATGAAGCAACGCCTTATTCTAAAGACAGCACTAAGTGCTGCAATTCTAGCGACTTTAGCTGGTTGTGCGTCTCAATCTGCTCATGATTGGAACCAAGACGAAACTTACAAGCTAACGATTCTTCACACTAACGACAACCATGGTCGTTTCTGGCAGAACAAATACGGCGAATACGGCATGTCTGCGCGTAAAACGCTGATTGATCAACTTCGTGCAGAAGTTGAAGCAGAAGGCGGTAGCGTGTTGCTTCTATCTGGTGGTGACATCAACACAGGTGTACCAGAGTCAGATCTTCAGGATGCAGAACCTGATTTCAAAGGTATGAACAAGATTGGTTACGATGCAATGGCACTTGGTAACCATGAGTTTGATAACTCACTAGACGTACTGCAAAAGCAAATCGATTGGGCTAACTTCCCAATGCTATCTGCAAACATCTACGATAAAGCGACTGGCGAACGTAAGTTCCAAGCTTATGAGATGTTTGAAAAGCAAGGTATTAAAATTGCGGTAATTGGTTTAACAACTGAAGATACTCAAAAGATTGGTAACCCTGAGTTCATCGCAGGTATCGACTTCCGTGACCCTAAAGAAGAAGCGAAGAAACTGATCGCTGAACTTAAAGAAACAGAAAAACCAGATCTTATCTTTGCTGTGACTCACATGGGTCACTACGAAAATGGTCAGCGTGGCGTTAACGCACCAGGTGATGTTGCACTAGCGCGTTACCTAGACGAAGGTGACCTAGACATGATCGTTGGTGGTCACTCTCAAGAGCCTGTATGTATGGAAGGCCCTAACGTTGCAAAGAAAAACTTCAAGCCGGGTGATGAGTGTAAACCTGACCTTCAAAACGGTACTTACATCGTTCAAGCTCACGAATGGGGCAAATACGTAGGCCGTGCTGATTACGAATTCCGTAATGGCGAACTAGAAATGGTGAGCTACGACCTAATCCCAGTTAACCTGAAGAAAAAGGTTAAGATCGACGGTAAGAAGCAACGCGTACTTATCCAAGACGAGATTGCGCAAGATCCAGAACTACTAGAGTTCCTACGTCCATTCCAAGAGCAAGGCCAAGCACAGCTAGAAGTTAAGATTGCTGAAACAAATGGCAAGCTTGAAGGTGACCGTAACGTAGTTCGTTTCCAACAGACTAACCTAGGTCGCCTGATTGCAACTTCTCACATGGAGCGTGCAAAAGCAGACTTTGCTGTGATGAACTCTGGTGGTGTTCGTGATTCAATTGAAGCGGGTGAAGTAACATACAAAGATGTACTAACAGTACAACCTTTTGCAAACATCCTGACTTACACAGACATGACGGGTAAAGAAGTTCTAGACTACCTAAACGTAGTAGCGACTAAACCAATCGATTCAGGTGCTTATGCACAATTCGCTGGTATCTCAATGACAGTAGCGAACGGTGAAGTGTCTGACGTTGTTATTGGTGGTAAGCCACTTAACTTAGAAGAAACGTACCGCTTCACTGTACCAAGCTTTAACGCTGCTGGTGGTGACGGCTACCCTAAACTGTCTGACCACCCTGGTTACGTAAACACAGGCTTTGTTGACGCTGAAGTACTGAAAGAGTACCTAGAAGCGAATAGCCCAGTTGATGTGAACAAGTACGCTCCTTCTGGTCAAATTGTTTACAAGTAAATGGATCATTGAGCGCTAAATTCGATTGACTCTAGCGCCATGATAAATTTAACTAAAGCGACGCTCCGGCGTCGCTTTTTGTTTATC
>NZ_MCYD01001112.1:0-4511 GCF_002876325.1 Vibrio sp. 10N.261.52.A1 | reverse complement strand
TCGTAAGTGTCTGTTATTGTTTTTAAAAAATCAAAGTAATGTTTGATGAAATTAGTGGTAGACATGAGACTAGGGTCAACGGGGTAATAAAAAAGGGACACACCTTTCAGCATGTCCCTCTTCTTTGTTTGGGTAAGATTTGCGTTTTACTTTAGATAGCCAATGGCATTTCGTTTGAGTGATCAGGCTTACGATTAACCCAACGTAAACCAAGCATCGCGATAAGTGACATGGTAATCATCAAGCAACCCAGTGGCAGCTGATCTTGAGCTGGGAAGAACGATGCCAACAGTGTTGCAATACCGGCACCTAGGTTCTGCATACCACCTAAGATCGCGCCGCCCGTACCTGCGTGATAGGGGAATGGCGAAAGTGCTCCCGTTGTCGCGGCTGGAAATAAGATACCAGCGCCCAAGAAGTAAATGGTTGCACCGCCAATCAAAGTTAATGCGGTTGTTTGACCAAACAGACCCGGGATAAGCACCACAGCTGAGCCAACTAAGATCGATACTAGACCAACATTCAGTGCTCGGCGCTCAGAGCGACGTTGCGCGATGTAACTCGATAGACCTGCACCCACAAGGTAACCCGGAATCGGCAACACAAATAGCAAACTCACGGTGGTTGCCGGCAAGCCAAGTACACCGCCGAGCAATACGCCAGCTGCTGCCTCGAACACTGCCACGCCCGCAAATGTTGCCACTAGTACCAGCAAGAAGCCTTGGAAGCGTTTGTCAGACAGAACAAACTTGTAGCTGTTGACGACTGATTCATTTTTGCGTCGCTCTTTTGGCAATGTTTCCATCATGCTGGTCATCATGGTGATCACTACAGCGATACCAAACAGTGCTAGAAACAAGTAGCTAGAACGCCAGCCAAAAGCTTCTGTTAGGTAACCGCCCAATACAGGTGCCATTAATGGGGAGAAGATCACACACATGCTGATTAAGCTGTTTGCACGGTGTAACTCAGCGCCCTCAAAACAATCGCGAGTCAATGTACGAGACATTGCACCGCCACAACCAATTCCCAGTCCTTGAATAAAGCTACCCACCAAGAACCATTCGTATTCATGAGCAAATAAGGCTATCAAGGTACCTAGGATATAGATAACTAAGCCTGCGACGATGATTGGTTTACGACCGAGGCGATCTGAAAGTGGGCCGTAAACAAATTGCGACAAACCATAAGGGATCAGGTAACACGCCATCACTGCTTGAAGTGAAGACGCAGAAACCAAGAACTCACCTGCCATATGACCGATAGAAGGCACGTACATCGTTTGAGTCATTTGACCTACGGCTGTCAGAATAGCGATTAAAAAGGTAAGTTTCGCTAATGGAAACGAGGCGGACATTTGCGTATCTCTCCAAAAATTAAAAACGTAAAAAGCCTTAGCGCTCCATTAGGGAGAGCCAATTGAATAAAGCGATTAGGGAATCTAGGCGCGAGATATTAGAGTTTGATTGCCGAATTAGCAATCAAAAAGTGTGAAGTTGATCAAGATAAAAATCTATGGTGCGGATTAGAAAAACTAATCCTTACTCTATGTGAAACGAGTAAGTGTTGCAGGAGGAAGCTATTGAAATATTATGAGTGATTGAACAAGGTTTTGATTACCTGAGGTGGTGGTGCGCTCAATAATCTAAATCGTATAGCAGGTTTATGAAACGACAGATATCTTTGTATCAATACCCAAGATTAATAGAGTAGCCAGTCTGTCGCGTACACGACAAGCGTTATTAAACAGGTCACAACAATTGTTATTGCAAGTGCAGTCACTAACTTTTTCTTCAAACTTAATGTGTTAAATACTTCGCCCTCTTGTTCTCTTAACCTCTTGTCTTCATCAAAGTGCCACTTGATCGCTAGGTAGCCACCGATAGCCAATACAATCAGCTTAAAAGCCCCTGCAAAGTATGGAAAGAAATTGGCCCAGCTCGCGTTCATCATCTATCTCCGTCGTTATCAAAAAAGATTCAATAGCATAATAACAAGCTTGCTTTTATAGCGCAGCGAGATGAAAAGGCATTTTTCAATTCCGGTAGGGGAGCTGCAAAGTGTTCTTATCGCCTTGAGAAAGGACGCAAGTCATACGTCATATTTTTAAAACGACAAAGATGAAGCTAAGTATCAGAAGTTAATAGCTCTCTCAGTCACAGAAGCGATAGACAAAAAGCATGATCTGTTAACATTTGCGTGAACTTTCGTTTTATATGTTAGTAATTTGTGATGTAATCATCCGTTAAGCTATTCGTTTAACTTATCTACATTGTGTACAGCCATTCGTTGTTGATGTGATAGTTATGGTTATGGAAGTCTTTTGGCTTAAATAAGGATATTAAATGCGTTCTCTATCGGTACAGTGGAAAATAACTCTACTAGCGGGTTGTTGTTTAATCATTACGTCGCTTTCTCTTATTGGTTTCTCGATCTACAACGCGACGAGTAAGCAACAAGTTATCAAATCTCAAAGCTCAGAATCAGTGATCACTAAAACTCAGCAGTTGTTATCGTCTGTTTCTCAGCTCAATGCACAAGAAACTCAACGTTATGTTGATGAAGCCATTTATCGCGCAGAGATGCTAGCGGCGAGTGCTCAGTTTTTAAAGAACAATGCGGATGAAAACTTTACACCAAGTGAAGAGCTTCGTACTGCATTAGATGAAATGGTGCGCAGATCGGTTTTAAACTTCGATTCGATTCAAGGTGCTTACCTCGTCTTTAAGCCTGATTTACTCGATAGCGAAGATTCGAATTATGTCGATGCCGATTATGTAGGATCTAACGAGAAAGGGCGCTTCGCTCCTTACTGGAAATTAGCGGATAATGGTGAGAATGTTCTCTCGAATGTGCTTTCGGAATCAACACTGAATGACAACAGCAATAGCGAGCGCTTTTACTGTCCTCTATCTTCAGGGCAAACTTGTATCAGCACCCCACGAGTGGTGAATAGTGGCGGTACAGCATTATTGACGTCCTCTATTTCAGTTCCAATTTTAGTCGACGATGTTGCGATTGGTTTTCTGGGTATCGACTTAAGACTTGATGGCTTAACCAGTGTGATTACTCAATCTGACCAGAGTTTGTTTAACGGTGCAGGTAAAGCGTATGTTGTTAGCCTAGATGGCTCAGTTATCGCTTCTGACGATTCAAGCATTGCAGTTGGTTCGAATTTCCAAAGCGATAATACCAACAGTGACTTAATGACCGATTTTATCTTCGGCGGTGAAGTAACAACGCAGTGGAGTGAGGACGGTGAGTGGTTACTTGCGTTTGCACCTGTCGTTGCTGCTAACCAAACTTGGGGGGTGTTGTTTGAGATCCCAAGAGATAGTGTCGTCGCTGATGCAAATAAACTGGATTCCATCATTAGCACTAAGCTAAGTGAAGGTATCAAAACAGAAGTGATTGCCGGTACGGTATTTATTATCTTCGGTTTAGCCATTATCGCATTTGCTTCGTTGTCCATTGTGAAGCCGATTCGTCAGGTAGTGGAAAGGTTGAATGACATCGCTTCTGGTGAAGGTGATTTGACCCAACGCTTAGAAGTGAAGTCTCAAGATGAAATCGGTCAGTTGTCGAAAGGCTTTAATCTATTCCTAGATAAGCTGCAACATACAATTAAAGAAGTTATTCAAACTACAGAACAAGTGGCAAACACGACCAGTCAAGCGAAGGCATCTGCATCAAGTACTCGTGAAAGCAGCGAGTCTCAATTTAAAGAAGTGGATCTGGTAGCAACAGCGGCAGAAGAGATGACTCAAACTGCTGGCTTAGTGGTACAAAACGCAGAAGTTGCGGTAGACGCAGCTTGTGAGGCAAATCGTTCAGCTCAGCAAGGGCAACAAGTTATCGAGCTTTCCGCTGGTGAAATGAGGAAGCTGGTGGAACGCATGTCGAGCGCTGTGCCTATTGTTGAAGAGCTAGCAAAGAACAACGGTAATATCACCGAGATCTTAAGTGTTATCGAGGGTATCTCTGAACAGACTAACTTGTTAGCATTGAATGCGGCGATTGAGGCGGCTCGTGCTGGTGAGCAAGGTCGTGGTTTTGCGGTTGTTGCAGACGAGGTGAGAAACCTTGCAAGCCGTACACAATCATCCGTTGGTGAGATCAGAGCGGTGATTGATAAGGTCCATGCTGGAACACAAGATGTGGTGGAAGCTATCCAAGAAGGTAATATTCTTGCCAACGATACAGCGCTGCACGTTCAAAATGCAGTAGAAGATCTCGGCTCGATCTTTACCTCAATTGAGGCGATCAGTGATATGAACAATCAGATCGTAAGAGCAGCAGAAGAGCAACAATCGGTTTCCGGTGAAGTGAATCAGAGCGTGGTTAATATTCGCGACTTGAGTGCAAAGATCTTGGAACAAGCGGCAGCTTCTGAACAAGTGGGTCATGAAATTGATCAGCTATCTCAGCAGCAACAGAAATTGGTTAATCAGTTCAAGGTCTAAGCCTTAAACAATTCTTGGATAGAAAAAGGGGAGACTGTCCTAAATTCT
>NZ_MCYD01001111.1:0-1566 GCF_002876325.1 Vibrio sp. 10N.261.52.A1 | reverse complement strand
GTACTGTATAAAAAAGCCTACTTATTAGACAACGTCCAGATTATTATTGAAAGATATTAACCAATGTTACAAGTTAATGTTATATAGTTTATTTAGAACGGGTTTGATACAAACTTAATGTCATTCCATCGTTTATTCCTGCCTTCATCTCTACTTCACATTCTAAGACTATAGTATTTAAAATACTGTCAAAACCATGGGTACCCGTGAAACCACTAAAACGATACCAGTACGAGCGCTATGCCGTTCTTTGTAACCTTGCCTACCCTAGAGTTTTTAAGCAAACTCGCTATGGTTTCGATCCTAATGGACAGCGCGTCATAAAGAACCAGTTTGGTAAGACGATGATTCGGGTGCTTTGGAGTAGCGACAAAGATGAAGTGGTTGTGGTTATTAAAGGGTCACATAGTGTATCAGACTGGCTGCTTAACTTTGCTCTTTGGACAAGAAGCTGCAAAAGGATTGGACTCAACTATCGTGTTCACGCGGGATTTTATCACCTGATGTTTCAAGAGAGCCAGCCAAGCCGCAACGAAGACAAGTTAGGTTTAAGCGTGGTTGAGCGATTAGAAATGGTTCTTGTACCATTATTGGAGCAAGGGAAAAGGATTGCGATTACTGGGCACTCCTCCGGCGGCGCCATTGGTTGTGTCTTTGCGGATTATTTTGACAAGAAATACCCAGGCTGCATTAAGCGAATCGTGACCTTTGGACAACCAGCGATTGGTGATTGGAGCTTTAAGAAGCGTTATCGCCTTCGCAAAAAAACCTATCGTGTATGTTGTGACATCGACATTGTGACCTTCATGCCGCCCGTACCTTTACTGTATTGGCATGTCGGAAAGGTACTTTGGCTCTACAACGGCAGAATCTATGAGAACACCCCAACGTTTATTCGCCTTGGACGTTCTATTTTTAGCTGGTTGATTAGGCCTTTCTCTTACCACTTGATGAGTAAATACATACGTAATAAAGACTTCTTTGATCAGCATTGAAACTCGTATTTTCACCGCAAAGAAAGAGCACATACTGATAGCAGTCTGTGCTCTGGTATTTACTAATCTATCTGTATCGCGCTTTGGTTGTTAAAGCTTGAATCGAGACAACTCTTGTTTCAAATCACTTGCTAATTTGCTGAGCTGATCCGCCTGAGACACTGCATCCGTTGCATCAAGTGCCATAACGTCACTCACTTCACGAACAGATTCTGTATTAGCATTAATTTCAGCAGTAACCAGTGACTGCTCTTCCGCAGCAGAAGCAATTTGAGTCGCCATATCACTGATCACTTGAATCGCTTCTCGGATTTGAGCCAAGCTCTCTCCCGCCATATCAACATCATGCACACTTGTCTCTGCCATGTCGTGACTTTGAGTCATCACTTTAACCGCGCTATTTGTCGCCTGTTGTAAGCGCTTGATCTTATCTTCAATTTCTTCCGTTGAAGCATGAGTACGCTGTGACAATACTCGAACCTCATCCGCTACAACGGCAAAGCCACGACCTTGTTCACCAGCCCTCGCTGCTTCAATCGCAGCATTAAGTGCCAGTAGGTTAGTTTGCTCT
>NZ_MCYD01001110.1:2140-5087 GCF_002876325.1 Vibrio sp. 10N.261.52.A1 | reverse complement strand
ACTTATAGTGAATAAATATTATTAATTGTACTCGCAGGCAGCTTATCTCTATCTTGGCTACATTACCCACACCATAAACCAACGCGATTACACAGGGAAAACGATGACCGCCATTACCGATTTAGACATTCTGTTAAAGTCCATGTCACCTGAGCTCATTGAAGGTGGTTATGTTTTTTGTACGGTAGATGGAGGACTAGCCGACTATGTCCACCTCAATCCGATGGCGACCTTTCGAGAAAAAGAAGGGTTAACTTTGGTGCTGACAGAAGAAGTGGCGACTCAAGCGCAGTTAAGTTTCGACGGTGTGTTTAGCATGATCACTTTATCGGTACACTCGAGCCTAGAAGCCGTAGGGCTGACAGCCGCCTTTGCTACTAAACTTGGCTCGTACGGCATCAGTGCCAATGTGATTGCAGGCTATTATCACGATCATATCTTCGTCCAGAAGCACAAAGCTGATCAAGCTATGAGCGCACTTCGAGAATTCTCAGAAGCGAACTAGCAGAAGTGAGCTAGTAACATAAGCGATCTAAGTAGATGAGTTCGCTCGTTCACGTATAAAGCTGACCAAGAGCTTGGTGAGATGCGTGTGATAGCTCATTGACCGATAATGGATGTAAATCGTTAGTGGGGCTAATTCAAGGTCTAACCGTTGTTCAACTAACGAGCCCCGGTCCAACTCATCTCGACAGAATTCTCTTGGTAACGCCACAAAACCTAACCCTTTGACAGCTATAGCTTTAGCGATAAACCCGCCATCAACATTGATGTCTGACTTAATGGTCACACTCTTCAAGCCTTCTACATCACTAAATATCCAGGGATTACCAGCAAAAGCTTTGTAACTTGAAATACACGGCATTGCTGATAGCTCCTCAACTGTGGTCGGTGAACCATATTCCGCCAGACAAGATGGCGAAGCTAAAACCGAACTCTCCCATTGACACAATGGCCGTGAAACCCAGTCACGATCATCAAGCGAGCCTCGCTCAAAACTAATAACGATATCAGGATCGCTGTTTAACGCGCTTTCTATCGACGTACTGTGTTCGCAAAACAGAGAAACATTTGGGTAGCTAAGAGCAAAATCAGCGAGCACATCACCAATGAAAGGGATATCTGGTGAGCTCACGCGAATACTGCCTTTCATTGACTCCGTTGAAATGCTGACGTTTTGCAATGTTTGGCTCAATTGACGAAGAGGCTCTCGGATTTCGTTGTAAAGCATTTCACCGGCCGAAGTTGGCGTCACCTTTCTGGTTGTCCGGTAGAACAACTTATTGCCAAGCTCAGCTTCAAGCTGTTGAACATGCCTACTTACCGTTGAGCTAGGAATTAGCAAGCGTTCTGATGCCTTTACAAAGCTACTCTGTTCAAAGACACAAATAAATGAGTTCAACCAAGCATTATCGATCCTTTCCAATTCATTATCCCAAAGCTGCCAATACTGAATCTCATATTAACCTATTTTTCAGGATTATTTATCACGATAAGGTACAGAAAATTCGCTAAGGAGAACAAATTATGACAGCAATCAAATCGAAAATTTTTGAGCGCGATGGATACCAACTCAAAGTAGAGCAGCATGGTAAAGGACCGAAATTATTGATTATTGGCAGTGTTGATTATTACAAAAGAGTGATTCCAACAAGGCTTCACGATCACTTTACTTGTCTGTACCTAGATCATCGAGGCTTTGCTCAAACCTTAAACGACAAGCATAACAACACCATCACTCTAGACATTATTTCCAAGGATATTGAAGCTACCTGCGATCATTTCAATATTCGTAAAACCAGTATTCTGGGGCATTCCGGACACGCGTACATGGCACTCCATTTCGCGAGTTTGACCGATATTCAGATTAATAAAGTAATGGTAGTAGGTGCTCCGCCAAACCTGTCGGAGGCGATGAAAGCCAAGCAATTGCTTTACTGGGAGAACAATGCCTCAAACGAGCGAAAGCACCTTTTGGAGCAAAGCCTTGGTAAGCTTGAACACGATATAAACAGAGAACCACATAGGAAGTTTGCGCACTTGTGTCATAGATTAGGGCCGATGCGTTGGGCAGATCCTTGCTTTAATGAGCTCCCTCTTTGGGAGCAAGTTACGACCAATACGGCTTTACTGGATTCGCTCTGGGGTAATGCTTTTAGCGAAATAAACCTCGCTACGCTGCCCAATGCTAACCAACTGAATGTTACTGTCGCCATTGGTGAGCTTGATTTCAGCATCGCGCCTTTGGATACGTGGTCACCTTTAAAAAATACATTTGGCTCTCTTGAGCTAGTGGCGCTTAAAGGTGTATCTCATACTCCGATGTTTGAAGCACCAAACGAGTTTGTCGAGCTAATGTGTCATCACCTACTAGGTTAAACCAACAACCTGTCTAACAGACATTCGAAAATGAGAAGACTGCAACAAGGAAGCACAAAAAAAGCGACGTAATGTACGTCGCTTTGGCTTATTGCTTAACGCAAACTGGCTGATCAGGCATCAGTCCATTAGACGCTTAAGCAAGCTTAAAAGTCGCCACTTTGTCACTTAAACCAGCGGCTTGGCTCTTAAGTTCATTCGACTCAGTTAAACTGTCCTGAGCACCTACCACCAAGTGGTCAGTCACATCTTTAATGGTCGTAATATTCTGAGTTATCTCACCCGTCACATGGGTTTGCTCTTCTGCTGCAGTCGCAATTTGAGTCGCCATATCACTAATCAAGGCAACAGACGTGTTGATCTCTTCTAGCGCTAGAGAAGCTCGGTCTGCATCTTCTACAGAATGTAGTGCTAGCTTAGAGCTCGTTTCCATCAGTTCAACGGCTTGTGCTGTTGTGCGCTGTAGAACATCGATCGTTGCCTTGATCTCTTCCGTTGAAGAGTGAGTGCGTTGAGAAAGCACACGAACTTCATCAGCTACTACGGCAAAGCCACGACCTTGTTCACC
>NZ_MCYD01001110.1:0-1583 GCF_002876325.1 Vibrio sp. 10N.261.52.A1 | reverse complement strand
GCCACGACCTTGTTCACCGGCACGAGCGGCTTCAATTGCAGCATTCAAAGCAAGCAGGTTCGTTTGCTCCGCAATACCTTGAATGGTGGCTAATACGGTCGAGATTTCTTGAGCGTGTTTATTCAGGTCGCTAATTACACTACCCGCTTCGTTCACTTCATTCGCCAGGTTGTTAATCGAACCTTTAGTGTCGACAACCAATGTATGACCGCTGTTGGTGCTCGCCGCTGAGTCTTGCGCTGCTTTTGCCGTTTGCTCTGCATGCGATGCAATCTCTTGCGTCGCGCTCGCCATTTCAGTAACTGCCGTTGCAACCATGGTGATTTCTTGCTGTTGATGGTTCAGCTCATTCACCGAAAGATTTGCACGTTGTGCGCTCTGTTCAGATTGGCCATTCAACTGCTCCGATTGGCTACGGATATGACCGATTAGCTGCTGCAAGCTACCAACAAACGTATTGAAGTTCTGAGCGAGTTCGCCAACTTCATCTTGATTATCAACATGAATGCGTTGAGTTAAGTCACCACTTCCGTTCGCAATTTGCGCCAGAGCCTGAGACACATGATTTAGTGGACGGAATAAAATGGTACAAAGTAAGTTAAATAGTACCGTACAAACCACCACCACTAGCAATGTCACCAACACTTGACCGATAACAGCGTCAAAGAGTGGCGCCACTAAAGAGTCATGATTCACCACGCTAATCGTAATTAGATTAGTTCCATCAATTGCGCGCGCATACAGCACATAGTCGGTACCCTTCAACTCAATAGAGATGTCCTTACCGCTTACCAATGCCTTTTGCACATCTGAAAAATTCAAGCCAAGTGAACTGATATCTTTGTTCAGTAGCTTAGTGTCTGCATGTGTGTAAACCGTGCCCTTGTTGGTCGCGATGAACATGTAACCTTCACCAGGAAGAATGACTTTCTCAAGGCTATTTAGAATATCGGTAATTTCAACATCCGCGCCCAATACGACCTGCTGGCCATGCAGTTGCATTGCAGTGCCCAGTGACACTACATTCGCTCCCGTTGCCGCCGCAACCGTAGGGTTGTCCATGAAAACCTTACTTGGATTAGCAACCGCATTGGTATACCAACCCCACAAACGAGGATCATCATTACCTGGTGGTAACACTACCCCATTGGCATTTTCTTGTGAGCCATCAGGATACGCCAAGAAGACATTATCAAAAGAGCCAGAATCGCGAACCTGTTTCAGGTGAGTAACCAAACTCTCCTTTTGAGACTCTTGAGACAGAGAGGTAAGCGCACGCTCTTTGGATAAGATCCAATCCGATACGTATTGATTGTATGAAGCCGATGCACCTTCTAAACGCTGTTCAACTTCTGTATCCAAACGCTGCAATGAAGCGCGAAATGAAAGTGCTTCTACCAAAATCCCCCCCAGGATAATGGCAAGGCTGGCAGAGATCGCCAGCTTATTCTTAAGTGAGAGTTTCTTTAACATAGGAAACCTATAATTTTTGTATAAATAGCATTGGAAACAGGACCATTCCCACGCTGCAAGCAAGCTGATATATTTTACACATTAAAATAAATTATAAAATGCCCTAAGCC
>NZ_MCYD01001109.1:9047-10771 GCF_002876325.1 Vibrio sp. 10N.261.52.A1 | reverse complement strand
ATTGGGGGTCAGTTCAAATAGCGTGGCTTTTTGGTTTATGTCAGTATCAAAACTAGATGCAGAAGTGGCAGTCCTCGATATCTAAGCCATAGGTGCCTTTGCGAATCGCCAAGTGTTCTTCTCCAGCTTTCAGGCCCATCTCATAACCTGCATCCAATATCGCTTTATCCATGGTGAGTCGCTTAACCGCGAACGCCTCAGGTGGCGCTATCACCTTAATGGTCGCATCTTTTGGCGGATTACGAATGAACTCCAAAGATTGGTTATAGTTTTCAGCACGTATCGCCATCGACTCTGCAATGTTGGGGAATTTCTTTAACAGCTTTTTCAGCATCCATTGATACTTCTGCGGCTTCATTCGGTAGCTCAGTGGATGGGAAAGAATCACGGTAATATCACGTGCACCTCGGCGATAAGCTTCACGAACTGGGATTGAATCTGCGACCCCTCCATCGGTATAACAGCCACCAGAGAAACACGGAGTTTCACGGTAAGCGATAGGTAAAGCCGTTGTTGCTTCAACTACATTAGAAAGGTTTTCTGGCTTGATGTGATAGTAGTCTGCACTGCCTGTGTCGACATTAGTCACCGCGGCAATCAGTGGAATGCTTGAAAATAGCTCTCCACAATCCAGTGGGTAACGTTGATTTGATTCATTCCATAACCACTTCACGTCAACCAAGTTACCACCTTTAGCGAAGCGGGCTGGGCTAAAGAAAGTTTTATCGGTCGCCATCGTGGTAATCACACT
This sequence comes from Vibrio sp. 10N.261.52.A1, assembly GCF_002876325.1. NCBI lineage: Bacteria > Pseudomonadati > Pseudomonadota > Gammaproteobacteria > Vibrionales > Vibrionaceae > Vibrio > Vibrio sp. 10N.261.52.A1. The sequence goes on along the minus strand of NZ_MCYD01001109.1, from coordinate 10,020 downwards.
GTAGCTGCGTTTTGGCGCTTGAGATAAGTAACCAACCAAATTAGACACACCCGCAGATACACCAATCGCAAAATCATAAGGACGAAAATCGTCTTGCATAAAGGCGTCTAATACTCCGGCTGCAAAGATGCCTCTCATTGCCCCACCTTCAACGATTAATGCACTTTTACTCATCTCAAACTCTACTACTTTATAAACTGATAGCCGTAGGATAATCCCACCCAAATCATAAAGATAATGGGCATAATTTATTACTTCGATAGGGAAAAACTATCGTTAGGTAATAGGCTAAAATTCAATAACTTAATTACTTATTTAGAACAGAGATCAAAAAAGGCCATTGAGTGATTAACTCGACGGCCTTCCATTTAACTAATCAAGCTTATTGATTACGAATTAAATTCGCTTACATCGATTTCAAGCAATTTACCAATGCCTTCGCCGTATGCTGGATCAGCTTTGTAACAGTGTCTTAAGTGACGCAGTTGAATCTCTTTAGGCACTCCGCCTAAGTTACGCGCAGTGTTGTCGAACAGGATTGCTTGTTGTTCTGCAGTCATTAAACGGAATAGATCACCCGGTTGTGAGAAGTAATCTTCATCTTCACGGTGGTCCCAATGTGCTGCCGCACCATCAAGGTTTAATGCTGGCTCTGCAAAGTCTGGTTGCTCTGCCCATTGGCCTTCATTGTTTGGCTCATAACCTAGTGTGCTGCCAAAGTTACCATCGACACGCATCGCACCGTCACGGTGGTAGCTGTGGACTGGGCAACGAGGTGCATTCACTGGAATATGCTGATGGTTCACACCTAAACGGTAGCGCTGCGCATCACCGTAAGCAAACAAGCGACCTTGTAGCATTCTGTCTGGAGAGAAGCTGATACCCGGAACCACGTTAGCAGGGTTGAATGCTGACTGCTCAACTTCAGCGAAGAAGTTCTCAGGGTTACGGTTAAGCTCTAGCTCACCTACTT
>NZ_MCYD01001109.1:0-8354 GCF_002876325.1 Vibrio sp. 10N.261.52.A1 | reverse complement strand
GTAGTCTGCATGTGGCCAGATCTTAGTAAGATCGAATGGGTTGTAAGGTACTTTCGCTGCGTCCGCTTCTGGCATCACTTGAACTTTAAGTGTCCATTTCGGGAAGTCTTGGTTATCGATGCTTTCTAGCAGGTCACGTTGATGACTTTCACGATCTTCGCCGATCAGCTTCGCTGCTTCAGCATCCGACAAGTTCTTAATACCTTGCTGAGATTTGAAGTGGAATTTAACCCAGAAACGCTCATTGTCACTGTTGATAAAGCTGAACGTGTGGCTACCAAAACCGTGCATGTGGCGGTAAGTCGCAGGGATACCACGATCACTCATTACGATAGTGATTTGGTGAAGTGCTTCAGGTAGAGAAGTCCAGAAATCCCAGTTGTTCTTCGCGCTACGCATGTTAGTACGTGGGTCGCGTTTCACCGCGTGGTTTAGGTCTGGGAATTTAAGAGGATCGCGTAAGAAGAACACTGGCGTGTTGTTACCTACCATGTCCCAGTTACCTTCTTCAGTATAGAATTTCAATGCAAAACCACGGATATCACGCTCTGCATCAGCCGCGCCACGTTCGCCCGCTACTGTTGTAAAACGTGCAAACAAGTCGGTTTTCTTGCCAACTTCAGAGAACAGTTTTGCCTTGGTGTATTTGGTAATATCGTGGGTCACGGTAAATGTACCGTAAGCACCTGAGCCTTTCGCGTGCATGCGACGCTCTGGAATCACTTCACGATCAAAATGAGCCAATTTCTCTAAAAACCAAACATCTTGTAGAAGCTGTGGGCCACGTTTGCCCGCCGTTTGAACATTCTGGTTATGAGCAACAGGACAACCCGCAGCTGTAGTTAGTTTTTTACTCATGGTCTATTCCTTAAGGTAAAAGATATCGCATCGTTGCCATACCTTCGATTTAAGTGGATTCAATACTTTAAAAACCACTAAAATAATATGGGTAAAGAATAGACCTGAGTGGCCGGAAAATATAATCGTTTATATTTATCGTTGCTATCTATAAAACCTATCGAACAGGTGAGTTAACTAAGCCCCTGTATAACCTTACTTTATTTAATAATCGCCTGACCTAACTTCAGCGTTGACGCGATATTTCTTGCGGTTCTGGTTAGATTCAATTCGGCTTCTTGCAGCACTTGTTCAAGAGGCTGGGGAGAACGTACAGTTCCGAATAGACTGGCCATCTCACCATACAAAGCCTCAACTTGAGTTCCCAACGAGCCTGCAATCCCAATCGTCGGAATACCTTGTAAACTCGCTCGTTTAGCAATCCCATAAGGTGTTTTCCCTTGTAGAGTTTGATTGTCCATCTGCCCTTCCCCCGTAATCACAAGGTCGGCACCTTTCAATATCTCATCGGCTTGTAATACATCGAGCACCATCTCAATGCCGGGTTTAATCTGCATGTTGAATAGCAAACTCAGCCCCATCGGTGTGCCACCAGCCGCACCATAACCAGCACGTTCGTAAATCGACTGTTCACCTTCAACACAGCCTTGTGACTCAGCGACTCTAGCAAAGTGAGCGAGGGCCTTATCAAGTACCAAAACTTGTTCCGAAGTTGCACCCTTTTGTGGACCGAAGATATGGCTGGCACCATTATCACCACACAATGGATTATCAACATCACATGCGACAATCAATTCGATATCAGTGCAGCGCGAATCTATGTCAGCTAAATCAATAGAAGCTAACTCCGATAACGCGGCACCACCTCGGCTGAGCTCTTGCCCTGTACTGTTGAGTAACTTCCCCCCTAACGCTTGAACAATCCCCGCACCGCCATCGTTGGTTGCACTGCCGCCCAAGCCTAGAATGATCGTTTGAGCCCCCTGCAGCATCGCTTCTAAAATGAGCTGACCTGTACCGTATGAAGAAGCCACCAGCGGGTCACGCTGCTCTGGCGTTAGTAAATCTAAACCAGATGCAGCAGCAATTTCAATCAGTGCGGTTTTGTTTGGATTACGCTCTGACGGTTCAAGCATCGCCCATTCCGCATTTACAAGTTCACCCAACGGCCCTTCAACCTGAGTTACTCGCTTTTTTCCTGCTAAACCTTGCAGCAAAACATCAACCGTACCCTCACCGCCATCAGCCAAAGGCAAGGTCACGTAATCCGCGTCGGGGAAGACTTCACGAAAACCTTGTTCAATACACGCCGCCACCGATACAGCCGATAAAGATTCTTTAAACGAGTCTGGTGCAATAACTATTTTCATTGGTAAGCACTATATTAAGTCAATATTCAACCACGTTACTACATAGAAAAGAGAATATCGAACACCCAATAAAGTAGTCCTACTCAAGTCTCCTTTACGGAATAAGCGATAATTTTCCCCCTTGAAATCCTATTTTGATCGGATCGATATCCGTTTTTGAGGAATGCGTATAGAGTTGAATAAAATGAAAGTGATATAGTCCACCAAAATTCAATTTTGGAAAAGTACCATGCATTCAACCGACGCAATTGAACTCGTCAAACTAGGCGTAAACATCGAAATCGCAAAAGACTCCTCTCTACACCCAACAGACGCACTAGAAATCGTAAAGATTGCCAGTGAAATTGGCACTCACGTTACCGTGAAGAAGAAGTACCACACAGAGGTTCTGATGGAGATGGCAAAAGTAGGACGCGACCACATCACTGTTGCTATCTAACCAACGGCGATCGAGTTCTTCACCGCAGAAAAAGCAGAACGTGCAACATATTGGGGGCAATATGCTGCACGTTTTTATTGTCAGAAAGGAGCATGAATTTTCTGACATTAGCGATGTTTGATTCGCTAATCGGTTAAGCCAACTGAGCTGCTATTCTGTTGTTTTTGCGCAATCTCAATCTACGCGATTAGCTTCCAAGCAATTCATTTCCAAACAGGGGCATCACACCCGTTTGACGACAAACTTCATTTAAGCGAACCTGAGCTTTCAAGATATTCTCTTTCCAGTGCTCGTCTTGCGCCCACATCTCGATAACAAGTGGTACTACGCACTTCGTTTCTTTCAATGTTTTGAAGATCGCATTGAAATCGACTTCTCCCTCACCAATCACTAAATCACGGAACTGCCCTTTGTATTCAGGAGTGACGCGATACGTGTCTTTAAGGTGAATCTGCGTAATGTGCGGCTTACTCAGCTTAAGCTCTGTCACTATGTCATAGTTCCAACCTGAGATATTGCCTACATCTGGATACGCAGTGAAATAAGGCGAGTCAATCTCTCGGCTCAACACTTCAAACTTACTCAGCGAGTTCAGGTAATCCGTGTCCATGATTTCAACCGCTAACATCACCCCAGCGCGCTCCGCCAGTTGTGCCGAGAACTTCATACCTTCGATAAAACGCAGGTGTGTCGCCTTGTCTGCAGGCTCGTAATACACGTCATATCCTGCGAGCTGAATGGTGCGAATACCCAACTTGTAGGCCAACGTAATGGCCTTCTCCATATGGATAACGGCTTGCTCTCGCACTTTCGGATCAGCTGAGCCAAATGGGAACTTGCGGTGTGCACTCAAACACATAGACTGTAGCGGCACTTGATGCTCTTCACACAAGCGGCGTAGGCCATAAACCTCTGCATCGCACCAGTCTAAGCGGCTGCGTCTTTCATCGGATTCATCAACCGAAATTTCAAGGAAATCAAAGCCTAACTCTTTCGTCGTTTTTAGCTTATCTTCCCAACTTAAGTCATTCGGAAGGGCTTTTTCATAAAGCCCGACACGATGGCGCGTTAAGTTTTGGTACATAACGCCTCCTAGTTCCAATAGCGGTTGATTTGCTCTTTCAGTGCTTCAGCGGTTTCTTGGCCTTTTTCACCCGCCAACGCGCGGCCTGCAATGAAGGTTTTCGCTTTAATGCCTTCAAATAGGTACAGATCTTCTGGCACGATGCCACCTGTGATAGAAAGCTCGATACCCAGCTCAGACAGAGCACGCATCTTCACTAAGTCCGCTTCTGTCCAGCCCACGCCCGCCAACTCAGCGTCACGAGAACGGTGGTAGATCGCTTGTGTAATACCTAGGTCAACCCACGCTTGAGCGTCGTCCATAGTCCAGTTACCGTAGATCTCGATTTGAATTTCGCCATTGAACTCATCAGCGACTTTGTTACATGCATCAATGGTCGCAATGTGCGCTGCTGCTGAAACCGTAATCCAGTCAGCGCCTGCTTCAAATGCCATACGAGCCAGAATCGCCCCGCCATCTGTGGTTTTCATGTCACACACTAAGATATGGTCAGGGTGGTTTTTACGCAGTGTCGAAACCGCCTTCATACCTTCAGCGAACGCAAGGATAGTCCCCACTTCAATCACGTCTACGTAGCTCTCTACGTTGTTCGCAACTTCAATAGCAGCAGGTAGGTTCGTTTGGTCTAGGGCAATTTGAATCATTGGTTTAGTCATGGTTTATCCTTGAATTTGTTCACGTATTAGATGGGCAAGGCCATCTTGATTGTTGTCTGTTTTACACACGGCTTGAGCGTTCGATTTGACGGTGTCGTCAGCATTAAACATCGCTACGCCTAAGCCCGCGTATTGAAGCATTGATATGTCGTTGTGATTGTCACCAACGGCAATCACTTGGGAGGGCTTAAACCCCAGTTCATTCACGTATTCAGCAAGGCGTAGGCCTTTACTATTTCCCTTTGCGGCAAAGTCGATTCGGTTCGACCACGAACGTTCGCCATTAAAGTGGTCTTTGACCCAAGGCGTTTGCATTAAACGATCCACCGACTCTTGCTCCCCTTCCACCACAAACTTCCACACAAACTCGGTGTTCTTCGCCGTTTCAGAGAATGAATCCACTCGATAGATGTTTGGCTTGTGGTGCTCTGGTGCTTGCTCAGCCCACTCTTCCAACGCCAACATGTAGGCGAATGGGTTGTAGTTGGAGTAGGTCATCGCATCGGTGATATACATCACCATCTTCAGTTTGTGTTCCTGTGCTAGGTCGATGAACGTCAGAGCATGCTGATGTTCAATTGCGTTCTGAGTTAAAACGGTCTCGGTTTGGTAGTCATACACGTAAGTTCCGTTGCAGCAGATGATTGGAGTGTCTAGCCCTAACTCGTAGTAATAAGGCCTTGCTGCGGTGTGATGCCTACCGGTCACGATCATCACATGGCAATGTTGCTTGGCCTCTTGGATCGCTTTTTTCACTTCAGGATGGATGGTGTGATCATCGGTCAACACGGTTCCATCAAGGTCTAACGCCAATACTTGATACATCGCCTCTCCTCACGTCGCGCTTATTGCTGCCCGTAGTAAGCATTTTCACCGTGCTTACGTAGGTAATGTTTGTCTGATAGCTCCGGCTGAATCTTGATGCCGCTGTTTAGCGAACGTGTAGCCAATGCCATTGCCGACACCTCCTCTAGCACCACCGCGTTATGTACGGCGTCTTTGGCATCTTTACCCCAAGAGAAAGGCGCGTGCCCCGCCACAATCACACTCGGTACTGCCATCGGGTCGATACGGCGCTGGATAAACTCTTCGATGATCACCAAGCCAGTGTTTTTCTCATACTGATCCGCAATTTCGCTATTTGAGAGCTTGCGAGTGCACGGAATATCTCCGTAGAAGTAGTCAGCATGTGTCGTACCGAGAGCTGGAATATCAATACCCGCCTGCGCCCAAATCGTTGCACTGCGAGAGTGGGTATGCACAATGCCGCCGATTTCTGGGAACGCTTTGTAGAGCTCCAGGTGAGTAGCAGTATCACTTGAAGGATTCAGCTTGCCTTCAATGATGTTGCCCTCTAAATCCACTACCACCATGTCTTCAGCCGTCATGTCACTGTATTCAACACCTGAAGGTTTAATCGCTATCACGCCATTTTCACGGTCAAACTCAGAAACATTACCCCAGGTAAATGTCACTAAGCCGTACTTAGGAAGCTGCAAATTTGCTTCTAAAACACGTTGTTTCAATTGGCTATATTTGGACATATCGACTCCTTAAGCCGCTTCAGCTTGTGCGAGCGCCATATCAATCAGGTTCGCCACATCTTGCGGTGTTTTACATGCACGTAGTTTTGAGAAATCTTCATCAAACTCGATTAGGTTCGCGACCTGCATCGTGCCTTCGATGTGTTCTTCTGAATCTTTACCTGCCAAGGTGATCAGCACATCGACTGGCTCGTCTACATCATCAAAAAGAATTGGGGTTTCTAGGACCGTTAACGCAAAGCCTGTTTTGATCACGCCATCTTCTGGGCGGCAGTGTGGTAGAGCGAATGCGTCGTGAATACAGATGTATGGACCTTCAGCCGAAATCGCTTTGATGATCGCGTCGTAGTAACGCTCTTCAGCCACACCAGCTTTAACCAGTGCATCAGTACCGATTTTGATAGCCGACTGCCAGTCTGTTGCTTTTGCATTAAGTTGGATTGAGTTGTTGGTAATCAGAGATTCTTTCAAGTTCATTGTTTTGCTCACTTAGTAATTTGTTATTAGTATTTTTATTAGCCCAGCCGCTTTGCCGCTGGGCTAGTTCAATTATTTGTGGAAGTTGTTTTCGATAAGTGAAATCAGCTCATCACCAAAGGTTTTCACCATGATCATGTTCTTCACTGCTAGCTGCTGTTTACCTTCCGGTAGGTTGGTAATCTTTTCAGCCAACGCAACCGAAGTAACGATGATGTCGAATGAACCTAAGTGTGATTTGTAGTCTGTGATTGCACTGTTGAATGTAGTTGCTGGTACGCCTTTCTTATCTAAGAACTCTTTAATCTTCTTAGAACACATCATTGATGAGCCTTGACCAGAGCCACAGCACACGAGAACTCGTACTGGTTTCTGTTCAGTGGCGACACTCGCTTGTGGGGCCTCAGCCACCGCTTGAGATTTCAGAGGCGCTTCTGACTTAGCCGCTTGAGAATTAGGCGCTTCAACCTCAACCTCTACACCTTCTGGTGTTACTGCTGTCATGGTTTGTGCTTGTTGCGCTTCGCCGTCTTCTTCAGCACGTAGTGCTTTCGATGCGAAGTACATGTACACACCAGAAAGTGCGACAACAACAAAGAAGAACATGCTAGAGCTAGAGATACCTTGCATGATTGGTGGGAATACGAGAGCCCAGTCAGCCATACCCATCCAGCCGTTAAACTCAGTACCTGATTGCGCGAAGATGTGAATAGCCCAAGCTGAGCCAACTACTTCGATAATGCCCATCACGAAACAGATCTTCATCACCGCTTTCCAGCCACCGAAGTGGTTAGCGAATACACCAATCGTTGCGTTAGAGAAGAACATTGGAATGAAGCCAGGGATGATCATGATTGGCGCATCGAAGGCCAACATCGCCAATACCGCAGTAAATTGGCCCACAGCACCCCAAAGGAAGCCAAACACCATTGCGTTTGGTGAGTATGCGTAGATAGCCGCACAGTCAATCGCAAGAACCGCATTCGGGATTAGACGTTGAGAAATACCGTTGAACGCTTCAGAAAGCTCGGCAACGAACATACGTACACCGGTTACGATAACTTGAATCGCTACTGCGAATTTCAGACCCGTTTCGAAGATGTAAATAAGCCAGTGTGTGCTACCTGCCATCTCTTGAAGGTTATCAAGACCGAAAGAGAGAAGGATGATGCCGAAGAATGCCGTCATGACTAACGTAGTCGCAGCAATACTGTCGTGGAAGATGTGTAACCATTTCGGTAGGTTGATGTGGTCTACACTGTCGTTCTTATCACCTAACTTCGGAGCAACTTTCGTTGCAACCCAAGATGCAAACTGCTGTTGGTGACCAATAGAGAAGCCCGCTCCGCCTGTCACTTCTTGTGTAGGCTTGAACATGATGTTGGAAGAGATGCCCCAGTATAGAGCCATCAAAATTGCAGAGTAGATGATGGTTTCCCACATACCCGCGCCAAGCACGAAGTAGAAAACAGCAATCAAGCCAGCTTGTTGGAACATGATGTGTCCCGTAAGCATGATGGTGCGGATACCTGTAATTCTGCGGAAGGCAACCAATAGAATGTTGATGCCTAGCGCCATAAGGACTGCGTATCCAACCCAAGAGTAATTGTCACCCATGGTTTCCATGGTGGCCATCATGGAGGTGTAAGGGTCGATTACCGAGCCTGTCAGTCCATGAATTTCACTCATCTTTTCAATAACCGGTTTAAAACCTGCTACCAGTGTTCCCGCACCCACTTGAACAATCATAAAACCAACAATGGTTTTAATTGAACCGGCGATAACGGTTGTTGCGTCACGTTTGAGAAGGATGTAACCGAGACAAGTTACGATACCAAGCAGCAAAGGTGCTTTGGTCATAACCTGACTGTAAAAAATATAGAAGATATCGTATAAGAACTCCATATCTTTACCCCTGATATAATT
>NZ_MCYD01001108.1:0-986 GCF_002876325.1 Vibrio sp. 10N.261.52.A1 | reverse complement strand
CCCCCATACTTACTTGGGTCGTATTGGGTTCTTTAGTCTTGTATTTCCTGTTTTGGATGACAATAGGGCCAAGTCTTCGTTCTAAAGTGAAGAAAGAATATGAGGCGACGGCAAATAATACTGCTTTTTTAACTGAATCTATTACTGGTATAGAAACCATCAAGACAAACTCGTTGGAGCGTGGTTTTGAGAAAAACTGGCAAGACTATCTTGCAACGCAGCTTAAAGCAGGGTTTCGCGCAAGAGTGACATCGATATGGGCTCAACAAGGTATTGGTCTAATCCAAAAGCTGACCTCCGCTCTGACGTTGTGGTGGGGAGTAAAGTTGGTTATGGCGGGTGACTTATCCCCCGGTGAATTGGTTGCATTTAACATGCTCGCGGGCCAAGTGACTCAACCTATCTTACGGCTAGCGCAGGTTTGGCAAGACTTCCAACATACCTTGATATCTCTCCAACGAGTAGGGGATATTTTGGATGAACCCCAAGAAGCTGGAGCTGAAGGGTTGGCATCTATCCCGGAAATGAAAGGTGAGGTCAGCTTTAACAATGTGCGTTTTCGTTATGACAGCGATTCTCCCGAAGTGCTAAACAATCTTAGCCTTACAATCAAGGCGGGAGAATTTGTTGGTATCACAGGCCGCTCTGGCTCCGGAAAAAGTACGCTGACCAAACTCTTGCAGCGATTGTATAGCCCGACAGCAGGACAAGTGCTTGTCGATGGTATGGATTTAGCTATTGCTGACCCCGTAGAGCTTCGCCGAAGTATGAGTGTGGTATTGCAAGATAGCTGCCTTTTCTCTGGTACTGTTCTCGAGAATATTCGCCAATGCGCTCCCAATGCGACAGATGAGCAGGTCAAGCATGCCGCGAGTCTTGCTGGGGCAAGTCAGTTTATAGAAAGCTTACCTGAAGGCTATAACACGCAAGTAGGGGAAGGTGGTTCTAGGTTATCGGGAGGACAAAAGCAGAGGATTGCTTTAGCT
>NZ_MCYD01001107.1:0-3324 GCF_002876325.1 Vibrio sp. 10N.261.52.A1 | reverse complement strand
CCCTGGAATTAAGCAACCATGATGGAGAGGGAAAGATATGATAACTATAACAAGAGGTGGCTTATTTGATGTTAAGGGAGTGGTATGAAAAAGACGACGCCAACTCCACACGATGCGCTTTTTAAGCAGTTTCTCACTCATCCTGAAACTGCTAGAGACTTATTGGATATTCACCTGCCTGCTGAGCTGCGTGAAATCTGTGATTTGACGACCCTAAAACTCGAATCAGGTAGTTTTATTGAAGAAAGCTTACGGCCTTACTATTCGGACGTTCTTTATTCTCTTAAAACGTCTCAGGGGGAAGGGTACGTTTATGCATTAATCGAGCATCAGAGTCGGTCTGATAAACACATGGCGTTCAGACTGATGCGCTACGCTATCGCCGCTATGCAACAGCATATTGAAGCGGGTTATGAGCATTTGCCTTTGGTGATCCCTTTACAGTTTTACCATGGCCAGGTCTCGCCGTACCCGTATGAAATGAATTGGTTAAAAGGTTTTGCTAATCCTGTTGTGGCTAAGGCGCTCTATACTCAAGATTTTCCATTGGTCGATGTCACGGTCATCCCCGATGATGAGATAATGCAGCATCGCCGTATCGCGTTACTTGAGCTTGTACAAAAACACGCGAGGCATCGTGATCTTCTGGAGATCATGGAGCCACTGGTCACATTGTTGTTAACCGATTACACTACAGATAAGCAAATACAGTCATTGATGAGCTACCTACTTCAAGTGGGTGAAACGAATAACCTAGAAGCGTTAATTACGTCTTTGGCCTCATCAGTACCCAAACACGAGGATAGGCTTATGACTATTGCAGAACAATTGCGTCAACAAGGCGAGCAACGTGGACTCCAAAAAGGGCGTCAAGAAGGACGTCAAGAAGTAACCTATGAGGTGGCACGTAAGATGATGCTTAATGGTTTGGATCAAGAAACCATTATGGCTGTAACAGGAATGAGTAAAGACGAACTTGCACAACTTCCTCATTAACCTGGCCTTGTAGAGCGGGGCTGGTCAGGCGCAAAAGAGGCCATATTGACCTTTTACAGAGATTTACTCTTTTGAGATTCAGCTACATTTATCACTATTTTACTCAAGGGTTAATGACTCTTAACTTTTCTGCTCATATTGCTATCGAGCATCCCATCATTGATAAAGTGTCAAAGTCCAAGATCACTGCTCTAAAGCCCGTAAAGCCTCACCGAGTAGGTCTTCTGGCGAAAGGGTAGAGTGGGTTTTCATGATACTGTCGACTCTCCTTGTAGAGAAAGAGTGACAAGTTTTCTCTTTACCATCAAAGTCCTCTTGCCTTCTGCCGTATGCAATGTAGATATTAGTGAAAGTACACTCTCTTTCGCTCACTGAGCAGTTAATTTGGCTGAGTTTTTTTTGAAGACCTGCAAACATTCTGTCGAGGCTTTGGTCACTATTTGCCTTAGTAAAGTGACCATAGATTTCAGAGATAGTGCTCTCTATTGTGAGCTCAAACCTATGTAATTCATGTTTCATTTAAAATAGCTCAAGTATTATTGGGATTCTGTCATACATACTATAACCAAAGACAATTGAAAGTGATTGGTTAATTAAATTAATTTAGTAAGCTTTGATTGTCTTTGCTATCAGCTCTTGTCGGTCAAACCAACAGACTTCCAGTTGCAAAAGGCATTGTTGTAACTCGCCTTGATTCGGGACGAGGTGCTGACTGAGATTTGGATAAAAATTTGCTAATTTAGCGGCTCATGAATAACTACAGGTTTTGAAAAGTCGCTTAATGAAAAATCCAATCTTACTGGGACAGATCAGAGTTATCAATAATGCAGTTCTTGACAGTCTGTAATGCTGTTCGCAAAGCTGCTGGACTAACTGAACCAAGCGCAATTCTGAGTGCATGAGGGACGACTTTGACCACGCAAAACGGATCAGCGGTAGAGACCGAAATATTGTGTTTAATAAGTGATGTAGTCACATGGTCTGACCGAACCCCCTTATTTAAAGGAAGCCAAATAAAATAAGATGAAGGATGACTAATGTAGTTAAGTGGACTGAGAATCTCCTTCGCTAAACGTTGGCGCATTCTAGCATCTACTCTTTTCTTTTCCTCTAACTGTTTAACCACACCCTCTTCGACCCAATTTCTGACTATGGCTGTTAATAACGATGGTGTGTTCCACGTTGTCGCCCGGATTGCTCTTTCTAGATCTGCTCTTAGCGCTTGTGTCGCCATGATGACACCAACACGAAGTCCCGTTGCAACATTCTTTGAAAAACCAGTGATGAGTACTGTTCTTTCAGGGGCATGGTGATAAATCGGTAATGGAGGGTTGTCGACCAAATAACCGTAAGCGGTATCTTCAATGATTAGCAAATTATAGAGTCGTGCAATTTCTGCTATCTCCATGCGTTGTCGTTCACTCAAGACCCAGCCTAACGGGTTATGTAAGGTTGGCATCGTATATACGGCTTTGATTTTTCTTTGTGTGCACAGATGTCGAAGTGCCCGTAAGTCTGGTCCCTCAGAATCGAATGGAACAGGGACCAACTCAATATGATAGAGCTGGGCTAACGCTTTAAAACCAGGATAAGTAAGCGCATCGACTGCAACCACATCCCCCGGCTGTAGTAACCCCAATACTGCAACCATTAAACCGTGTTAAGCCCCGTTAACAATGAGCAATTCATCGGCATTAAAGGTCATACCGTGTTTTGAGAAGTGGAGTGCAAAGATCTCGCGGTCATTCGTCGAACCAGCATGGGGGGAATAAAGAAGGTGAGTATCGATCCCGCCGGATAGTGACAAAGTGCGTAGTGCATTCCGCAACAATTCACCTTGCTCTGGTAAGGCTGGATAGTTGAAGTTCAAATCCACTATGTCAGAGGCTATCATTTGCTGATCCATGCCATGGTTTGTCGGTAAGCTAATGTCTCTGACAAATGTGCCTCTTCCAGTCTCTCCACAGACTAGACCCATCATCTCTAACTCAGCATAGACCCTTGTAGCCGTTGCTAATGAGATCGATTCTTCTACAGAGAGTTTTCGATGTGTCGGCAACTTCGTCCCTGCGTGTAATCGGCCAGCTCTAATTGCGTCCGCGTATCTATCGACAATGTTCTTGTATTTCGCTTTCACTAATAAACCTTATAACCTTCTGAATTTTAACGCATGGTGCTGTTTACATGCTCTAGTCTTTTTACAAGATAACTACTCTTGAAACAAGTCTTTAACGCTGAAACTCATCGCTTGATGCAGTTGGATTCTTTTAAGTTCACCTTTATGAATGTATCAATAACGATTAAATGACAATTTATCTATTGTAATAG
>NZ_MCYD01001106.1:0-4511 GCF_002876325.1 Vibrio sp. 10N.261.52.A1 | reverse complement strand
ATATCGACTTGCGCCATCATAATGGTAATTACTGTTCTCACCGTGTGTTGCTTGGGATGGGCGTCGACAGCAGTGTGAGAAAGCAAGGCTTAGGCTCCAAGCTAATGAATGTGGCGACTCAATACTGCCGAGAGAGCGAAGCGATTGATTGGCTGGACCTTAATGTATTGTCAAACAACCTTCCGGCTAAAAATCTTTATTTGAGAACAGGGTTTACGGTTGTCGGCGAAATGGAAGACTACTATCGAATTGATGGTCAGTCGGTGTCTGAACTAACAATGACGTTGCAGACTCAAGGGTGATAGACCCAAATCAATCAGGAGGCAAACTTGACCAGACCACTAGCAATTCTCATTCATGTTCCAAACATCGAGCAGGGACTCAGCTGGTATCAAGCCGCCTTTCCTGAGTCTGTCGCCACCTATCATCCGTCTTCTGACTTTACGACTCTAGATATCAATGGTTTTTCTATTGAGATTGTGCAAGCGGATGAGAAAGTTGGCTCTGGCAAAAAGGGAACAGTCCTTTATTGGTCTACAGAGGATTTTGACAAGTCACTTTTACATTTTCAGTTAATTGGGGCTCAGTTATATAGAGGTCCAATGGAGATCGAAGGCGGATTAACGATGTGCCAAGTCGAGGACCCTTTTGGAAACCTAATTGGTTTACGAGGCATTCGTAAAAATATCGCTTGTAATGAGACACGACTAGATAGCGAATAAAGGAATAACAATGATCACTATCGAAAGACTTAATGATGCTCATATTGAGCAAGTTAACCGAATTCAGCTCGCGGATGAGCAAGTTAAGTTTGCAGGAACAGCAACGGACTTTCTGTCAGATGGCAGCGAGACCACGCATCTACACATTATTAAATATGGAAGTGAGGTGGTGGGCTTCTTTAAGCTTGATGTTGCTTACCCAGCTGGCTACAAATTTTGCCCTGAAGGTAGTATTGGTTTAAGGGCGTTTGCGCTTGATAAAAACCAACAAGGAAAGGGGCTAGGTACTGGCGCGGTGCAAGCGCTATTTCCGTATCTAGCAGCCAATTACGAAGGGTATGAATGGATTTACTTAACGGTTAATTGTAAAAACCCCTCAGCCTATAGGTGCTATGTTAAAGGTGGTTTTGAAGATACCAATGAACAGTACCTTGGTGGCGCCGCTGGGCCACAGTTCATTATGCGTGGAGCTATTAACGCTTAACTAAAATCTGTTTATCAAAAGGCAACTGGGAATCAAAGGAATGGCCATGAAAGTTCAATATCTTGAAATTGTTACCTCTGAAGTAGATACGGTTTGTGCGACTTACGCGCAGATCTACGATGTGAAGTTTAGTGATGTGGATTTGAACTTAGGTGGTGCTCGTACCGCTAAGCTCTCTAATGGTGGAGTGATTGGCGTAAGGGGACCACTTCGTGAAACTGAGGAGCCAGTCGTTCGCCATTACACGCTAGTGAAAGACATTGAAGCGGCAGTAAACGCAGCTGAAAAGTTGGGTGCTGAAGTAGCAGTTCCACCAATGGAGTTACCACGTCACGGAATGTGTGCCATTGTCATTCAAAGTGGTGTTGAACTCGGTTTTTGGCAGCTGTAGCTGGTCGTTTGACCAAAGGTATAGAATATAAAATGGCATTTGTTCTAAGGAGGGAACATGTCAATTACATCTGGTATCGCTTTATTTCTAGCAATGGCACTGTCTGCGGCCATACCTGGGCCAAGTGTGTTAGCTGTAGTATCTCGATCAATTAGTCATGGATGGCGACAGGGTTTGTTAGTCGTATTTGGTGTACTCATCGCAGACTATATTTTTATCTTCCTTGCGCTTTCTGGTCTCACTGCCATGGCCAATGCGATGGGAGACTTTGCGACAGTCATCAAGTACATCGGAATCACGTACCTATTTTGGTTAGCTTATACGACATGGACTTCAAGTGATGATGTTGCATCAGTTAAAACTCCGGAAACAACAAGGGCATCAAGTGTCATTGTCGGTATTCTGATGACGCTTTCAAACCCTAAAGCGATACTATTCTATATGGGCTTTTTTCCTGCCTTCATCGATCTCCAGTCATTATCTTCGCTAGATGTGGCGACTATATTAGTCATCTCAACGTTTTCTGTTGGTGGTGTGTTGGGAATCTATGCGTGTATGGCATCAAAGGCGAGTTTCGTTTTTCAAGGGCAAGCAGCTAAGACTTTACTCAACAAGGTATCGGGCGGCTTTTTGGCGACATGTGGGGTGTTACTCGCAACAAAGTCATGAGGTTATGTTCTAGAGTAGTGTGGTCTTAACTGCGGGAAAGAAAGGAGCTCACCCAATATGAAGACTCGTTTTAAAACGGCAACTTTCTTGTTGGCGTCACTCGCTCTATTTGCTTGTAAAGACAAAGCTGATATCTACGCTAATCCACCAGCTAACCTTGTTGAACAGATCGAAGCGTATTATCCGCTTTCGATAAAGTATGTGAAAAAGCATGAGCAAATCGCTTTGTCTCAAGGTGTCCCTTTACGCCCTCAGTATCTAAAGATTGCACGCGACATCGGTATCCAAAATCCAGAAAAAATTCGTGTTCTTTATGTCGATAAAATGCCACTACCTGAAAATGAGTCGCTGCGTTTTCAGATGCAAAGGTTGGGCTTAGATTCACCTTATTTTACGGGAACGGCTTTCGGATATGGTATTTGGATTGCAAATAGGGCCAAAGGAGATAAGTTGTTGCTTGCCCATGAGTTGATCCATGTAAAACAGGCGGAAGATCTTGGGATAGAGGCGTTTACTAAGAAGTATTTGTTGCAGTTAGCGGTGTTTGGTTACGGTGAGGCTCCGATCGAGTTAGAAGCTTATAACAATGCGCCCAATTACTTGTAATTCAGAACAATACGGTTTGTGTTGAGCTGTGCATCAGGAAGGTTTATTGCTGTTTCAAGGAATCTATTTCTAGAGTATGAATTGAAGCCATGGCATTATTTTGATCTTGCTTAACGCATAACAAGGTATGTCATGAAACAAAATATTGTCCATATTGCACTTGTCGTAAAAGACTACGATGAAGCCCTAGACTTCTACGTGAACAAACTCAAGTTTGAGCTTATCGAAGATACCTACTTACCAGATGAAGATAAGCGTTGGGTTGTAGTTGCTCCACCCAATTCACACGGTGTCAGCCTACTACTGGCGAGAGCATCCAAGCCCGAGCAATTGGATTTTATCGGCAACCAAGCTGGTGGCCGTGTGTTCCTCTTCTTAAATACCGATGATTTTTGGCGTGACTATGAACGCATGGTGTCTCTGGGAATCAAATTCGTTCGAGAGCCGAAAGAGCAAGCCTACGGAACAGTGGCGGTATTCGAAGACCTTTATGGAAACCTATGGGATCTTCTGCAATTAAACCCAGACCACCCAATGGCAAATCGATAAACCTGAATCTTACAAGCCAACACCAAATAGCACCGGAGCAACATGGACATAACCAAAATTTCAGCGGATAACGTGCTGCCCATTCGTCACCAAGTACTCTGGCCAAACAAACCAATGTCGTTTTGTGCGGTAGAAGGCGATGAGCATGCCTCGCATTATGGTGCTTATATTGATAACCAATTAGTTTGTGTTGCGTCTGTTTACGTTCAAGGGAAGCAAGCCAGGCTACGTAAGTTCGCTACATTGCCAGAATACCAAGGGCAGGGTGTTGGCTCTAAGGTGATCGCGCACATCATCAAAGATCTACAAGCGGATAAAGTGAGTTATTTTTGGTGTGATGCTCGCACAACCGCTTTGGGTTTCTATCAAAGGTTTGAGATGCAGGTTGAAGGCGTTGAATTCCAAAAATCAGGAGTCTCTTACTACAAGATGTCGGTTCGGTGGGGGGAAAGACGTTCACTGTAACCCTGTGCATCAGTCGTCTATCTAAAACATCAATTCAAGTTAAGGAAGCGTATCGTGGAAGAAATCAAAGGCATTTTGCAATTCATGGCTGAAGTGGAAAAGTTGAAGGATGTTCATAGACAAACGAAGCCAGTTGGTCTGGATCGCTATGAAAACTCCGCTGAGCATAGCTGGCATGTCTGTTTGAGTGCTCTGATGTTGAAAGACTACGCGAATGAAGAGATCGATATAACCCGAGTGATGAAGATGCTGCTTATACACGATCTCGGTGAAATCGATGCGGGTGACACGATCATCTACGCCAGTGAAACGGAAGAAAACAAACTTAAAGAGAGAAATTGTGTTGAGCATTTGCTTGAGTCATTGCCGAGCCATCTAAGATCCGAATATTTGGAGTTATGGCTAGAATTTGAAGCGGGTGAGTCACCGGAAGCGAGATTCGGTAAAGCGATTGATAGAGTGCCGCCTTTACTTCATAACATCCATGGCGGCGGTCATAGCTGGAAGAAGCACAATATATCTAAAGATAAGGTACTGACATTTAACGGTGAACGCATTTCTAAAGGCAGCAAGGCACTGTGGAGTGAACTCGAAGTTCAACTTGAAGCGGCCGCCGAACAAGGGC
>NZ_MCYD01001105.1:0-5811 GCF_002876325.1 Vibrio sp. 10N.261.52.A1 | reverse complement strand
AAGTAGTTGAGAATATAAAATGAGCACTTCAAGTAAATCAAACAATAGCGACATCGTCCAAAAGCTGTGGAATCTCTGTGATGTATTGCGCGACGATGGCATTAACTATTCCGATTACGTTACCGAGCTCGTCTTACTGCTGTTCATTAAGATGGTGCATGAGAACACCGAGGCAGGGCTGCTCAATAAGCATACCTTGCCAGAAGGCTGCCGTTGGAGTGACTTAAGTGACAAAGATGGTATCAATTTATTGAATGACTATAAAAATATCTTGATGGCACTATCTACAGGTAAGCGTCGTGAAATAGACCCTGAAGATCCAGAAAAGACCATCGAGAAAATAATTGTTACAGATCCACTTATTCTGGCTATCTATGCTGATGCTCAAACGCGCCTGCGTGAGCCTCGCCACTTAAAGCAGCTGATAAAGTCACTCGATTCGATTGACTGGTTCAGTGCGCAAAAAGATGGCTTAGGTGACTTGTATGAGGGCTTGCTAGAGAAGAACGCCAACGAGACTAAATCAGGCGCAGGTCAGTACTTCACTCCTCGTGCGTTGATCGACTCGATGGTGCGAGTAATTAACCCACAGGCTGGTGAAGTGATTCAAGATCCCGCCGCAGGAACCGCAGGCTTCTTGATAGCGGCCGACCGTTATATCAAAGGCCAAACAGATGAGCTGTTTGATTTAACCGGGAAACAACAAGCATTCCAAAAAAATCACGCCTTTGTTGGTGTTGAGTTGGTTCCATCTACTCGTCGTTTAGCGTTAATGAACTGTTTACTGCACGGTATGGAAGGGGACGACGAAGGTGTCGTGCACCTAGGTAACTCTCTCGGTAAAGTGGGGACTACTCTACCCAAATCCGATATTATCCTCGCTAACCCACCTTTTGGTACTAGCAAAGGCGGCGATGCGTCAATTACGCGCAAAGACCTAACTTATCCCACGACTAATAAGCAGTTGGCATTTTTACAGCATATCTACCGAAACTTAAAAGCGGGTGGCCGTGCAGCGGTAGTGTTACCTGACAACGTCTTATTTGAAGCAGGTCGTGGTACCGAGATCCGTACGGATCTGATGAATAAGTGCGACCTGCACACTATTTTACGTTTACCAACCGGTATATTCTATGCGGCGGGCGTGAAGACCAACGTGCTGTTCTTTACTAAAGGCTCAGCCAAAGATAAGAACCAAGAAGAAAACTGTACCACCAACACTTGGGTCTATGACCTACGTACCAATATGCCAAACTTTGGCAAGCGCACCCCGTTTGGTGAGCAACACCTAAAGCCCTTTGAAGCTGTTTATAACCTGCCACTTAAAGATCGCAGGGAAGGGGAGTGGTCGTTTAATGCCGAAGAAGTTGAAGCAGAAAGCACAGAGGTTAATAAAGGTGTCGATCCTAGCCTAGCGCACAGCCGTTGGCGTGTGTTTAGCCGTGAATTTATCCGCGACAACAAAGGTGATTCGCTAGATATTAGCTGGCTGAAAGATGGCAATAGCGTCGATGCCGCAACATTAGGGACCCCTGAGGAGCTCGCAGGTGAAGCCATGACTGAACTGAAAGGCGCATTAGCGGATCTTGAAGCTCTGGTTGCTTCATTAGCGAGTGGGGTGAAAGGATGAGTCAAGTGATTCCTGATGGGTGGGTAAAAGCTTCTTTATCTGAAGTTGTTATCGTCAATCCAAAACACAAAGATTTAGAGGATCAAGAGGCGGGTTTTGTGCCTATGGCACTTGCACCTACGGATTTCAATGGCACTTTGAATTACGAGGAACGGCAGTGGGATAAAATCAAAAAAGGCTACACTCACTTCGCAACGGGTGATGTGATTTTTGCCAAGGTAACCCCTTGCTTTGAAAACGGAAAGGCAGCAATCGTTAAAGAGCTACCTAATGATATCGGTGCAGGTAGTACCGAGTTTTATGTTTTGCGCCCTGTAATAAAAGATATATCTGTTAATTACATTTTCTCTGTAATCAAGAGTTATGAGTTTTTGCAAACTGGTGCAGAGAATATGACTGGAGCTGTGGGTTTACGAAGGGTTCCTAAAAAGTTTGTCGAAGAATTTAAAATTAGCCTTCCCCCATTAGCCGAACAAAAAGTCATTGCCGACAAACTGGATGAGCTACTGACTCGGGTGGAAAGTACCAAAGCTCGCCTTGATGCTATTCCTGCAATCTTAAAATCATTCCGCCAATCGGTCCTCGCCGCCGCAGTGAGTGGCAAGTTGACCGAAGAGTGGCGAGGGGATAAACCACATGAGTTAGATAATGGTTTACCTGATTCATGGTCTAGTAGAGCAGCTAAAGAAGTCTGCTTAAAAGTTCAAAGTGGCTCTACTCCGCGCAATAAACCTTTTGATCAAGGCGGGACCGTTCCATTTCTGAAAGTGTACAACATCGTTAATCAAAGAATAAACTTTGACTATAAACCACAGTTTGTAACGGATGAAACTCACTCGAAAAAATTGAAGAGATCAGTGGGATTACCTAATGATGTTTTAATGAATATCGTGGGACCACCTTTAGGTAAAGTTGCAATCTTACCCTCCCAATATCCCGAATGGAATTTGAATCAGGCGTTAACTCTGTTTAGGGTTGATCCTGAATATCTAGAGTATAAGTATCTATATTACGTATTATGCGAAGGGGAGCTTGTGAGAAATGTCATGCCTGATACCAAGGGTTCGGCCGGACAGATAAATATATCATTAACTCAGTGTCGAGAAGCCCCAATACCTATACCTCCATTAAAAGAACAAACTGAAATCGTGCGCCGTGTCGAAGAGCTGTTCGCTTTCGCCGATAAAGTCGAAGCGCAAGTCGATGCTGCACAAGCACGGGTGAACAAGCTTACCCAGTCGATTATCGTCAAAGCCTTCAAGGGGGA
Source organism: Vibrio sp. 10N.261.52.A1 (assembly GCF_002876325.1). NCBI lineage: Bacteria > Pseudomonadati > Pseudomonadota > Gammaproteobacteria > Vibrionales > Vibrionaceae > Vibrio > Vibrio sp. 10N.261.52.A1. The sequence goes on along the minus strand of NZ_MCYD01001105.1, from coordinate 2,914 downwards.
ACTTTCCGCGGAGTGGCGCGCAGAAAACCCTGATTTGATTAGTGGTGAAAACAGCGCTGAAGCTTTGATTGAGCGTATTAAAGCCGAACGTGTAGCCCTTGCGTTAGCAAGCAAAACTGCAAAGAAAAAGCCTTCCAAGAAGATAAGAGCTAATAAATTAGTAGCCAAAGGAAGTAACAACACCTTAATTAATAAAAAACTGAGTCCTGTTCAATCTCTCATTGCTGATGGCGTTGCACATAGCCCTCAGGATATTTTCAACAAGCTAACACCTGATTTATCGCTGACTGAAGTTTTTAATGAGATAAGTGAACTACTTCGTGATGATAAGATTGAAGAAAAAACAGTTGATGGAATAACAGGGTTTTTCATTAAATAATGAAACTACAATACTTAAAAATAAATTCGGAGTTTAAAAACCTGAAAGGTGTGGAGATACGATTTTCAGATGATGAAAATCGTACAGTCATCATAGGTCAAAATGGCACAGGGAAGTCAAATATCATTGAGGCTATTGTACAAATATTTAAGTATTTAGAAACAGGCAACCTCCCGCCATTTTCCTACGAGATGAAGTATAAAATTGGTGAAGCTAGTTTGGAAACCTGGCTGGATATCAATGTAGATACATCGAGAGAATCGGTCTATGAGATAAAGGTTCAAGAACATTCACCTGGAAATATCTCTGAGTGGCAAGATGTCGATATTGCCATAGTAAAGCGCGATAAAGCCGGCCTATCACATTTTCTACCTCGAAATATCTTTGCTTATTATTCGGGGCCAAGTGATCGGTTAGAGTCACTATTTTTTGATTCAAGAAGAGATTTTTATCTTCAAGTCATTAAAGAGGGGGCTAATATTCGAGACAACATTAGGCCTTTCTTTTATGCCAAACCCTTCCACAGTCAGTTTTCGTTACTATCATTTTTTGTCGCGCGTGGCGTACCACATGCAACGAAATTTTTGAAGCAAGAGTTATCAATAGCCAGCTTTGAATCAGCCACATTCTACTTAACAAAGCCTGCTAGTTGGGGGAGTAATGATGCTAGTGATTTCTGGGGAGCGACAGGGGCTATACGAGATTTTTTGGAGCTAGTAAAAAAGTACTCTATTGGCCCTATTGAAACACAGGAACCTCAACCGGATTTGCTGTCAAAAAGGGTAAAAAAGAAGCAAGTAGTGGGCTTTTTCCTACCTAGTAAAGCCAAGTTAGATGAGCTCTCAAAAAATATGCGTCCCGAAGATCTGTTCAAAATCCTCGAAGCGACCTACCTATCTGGAATTCTGGACAGAGTCGAAATACAAGTAAAGCAAACCAAATCTGATCAAAATGTAGTTTTTAGTGAGCTAAGTGAAGGTGAACAACAACTACTCACTATCTTTGGGCTACTTCAGTTTACGGCAAAACGAGATGCATTATTTTTACTCGATGAACCTGATACTCACTTGAACCCCTATTGGGCAGCAAAATACCATAGATTTTTAGAGTTATTCGTTCCAGAGGGGTTCGGTAGTCATATTATTATGACCACTCACCAACCTCTCTCTATTGCAGAGTTAAATAGAGAACAGATTCAGGTTATATCAAGAAATGATGCCAGCCAAAAAATTTCAGTCGACACCCCTAGAAAAAGCCCTAAAGGCATGAGTGTAAATGGTATTTTAACTAGTGATATGTTCGGCCTCTTAACAACATTGGATAACGGTACTCAAGACCTCATTCGAGAAAGAAGGAACTTAGTTTCTGAAGATAGCAACCCTGAACGATTAGAGGAGCTCAACACGCAACTTGAGCAATTGGGATATGGTTATATTCATCCTGATGAAGATTATCGCCAGTTTTTAATTGCTCGAAGTAAATACCTAGAATACGGTAAAGAAGTAGCATCAGTTGAAGCTCGAAAGCAGATGATTAAGAACATTCTCAAAGACATGAGGATCTCTTCGAATGAGGCACATTGATAAATCTAAATTTGAAAAATGTAAAACGAAGACCTGGGACAAAAAATCTAAACAGTGGTCCGATAGAGTCAAAGGCGCAGCTGAACCGAGTGCAGAAATAGAGGCTATAGGTAATAAATGGAGCTCCTTAAAAAGGACCTTTGTAGCAGAATTTGGAGCCAAGTGCTGGTATACAGAATCACCTCAGATAGGAACTGATTTCGATGTCGATCACTATTGGCCAAAAGGCAGAGTTAAAAATGCTGATGGCGCTATTGTCAAACAGGGTACTCAACAGCATCCCGGATATTGGTGGAAAGCTTATGACATAAGTAATTATCGCTACTCGTGTATTTTCGCAAACCGAGCGAGAGATGAGGGGGGAAAAGTTGATTATTTTCCATTATCCGATGAATCCATGCGCTGTTGGGGTATCGATGCACCCTGTGATTATACTCATCACTTAATATTAGATCCTTGCTCTATAGATGATGTAAAACTGCTATCGTTTGAAGTTGAGACTGGACAAATTTCACCAGCGGTAACTTGCGATGCAGATCCTATTGGTTTTGAGAAGGTTAGGCTATCTAAGATCTTATTGAATCTTGATCATGAAACGATCGTTCCTCACAGACTGCGAGCAATTAAAGATGCACAATCAGCTATTCGATATCTAAAGTTAACATCGGGCCTTGATGATGATGATTTAGATGACGAAGATCGTGCAGGTATAAGTGAAGCTAAAAATAGATTAAAAGAGCTCTGTAACCGTAAAAGTCCTTTTAGTGCAGCTGCAGTTCAACACATCTTGTTTAATAAAAACGCACAGTATTTAGCAGATTTTATCGATGAGTTAGATCTTACACCATAGAGAACGAATCGGATGTAAGTATCAAAAATTAAAAGGATTTTTATGGTAAGTAAAAAGGTTGCCTCAGATCAATTACAGCAGGTTTATGATCTGGCCTGCTTA
>NZ_MCYD01001104.1:0-665 GCF_002876325.1 Vibrio sp. 10N.261.52.A1 | reverse complement strand
CTGATATGGTCATCTCCAGATCGGCATAGCCAGTCATAAAGATAACATCTGCTTTTCGGTCGCTATCATTGAAGGCTTCTTCCCACTCAATACCAGAGCGACCAGGAAGATTGATATCGAGAACGATCAGGTCGAAGTGTTCATTGCAACGTAGCGTTTCTGCTTCTTCTACTGAGCCTGCACTCGACACCTTGCCAAAGTACTTACCTAGTGCTTTCTTTAAAATTGCCTGCATGCCAATTTCATCATCGACCACCAGGACCGAAAACGCCTGATATTGAGTCAAGGTGTTTGGATTGAGGTTAGAGGCGTTTGAACTAGGTAAAGACATAATGATCAGCCGAAAGGGAAAGTTGGGACAGAGTGTACCAATTAACCTTTTGTTCAACAGGGACAATGTGCGACATTTTGTCCTAGCTCATGTTTTGGTTCATTTTATATAGCGAAATGACGCAGTTTTGTCCGAAATAACAGCAATTTAATGAGACTTGATGCATTATTTGTTGGCATTAAGATTGCTTATAGGGAGAGGATTTCTAATTACTATAATTAGCATCTTATGCACATGTCCTTCTTTGAGCCCTTTAAAACTGAAGACATGTCATTCATTTCTAACAAAATGGACATAATAATAATGAAAGCAATTCCCCTAACTATTGCAGCTC
>NZ_MCYD01001103.1:1268-4244 GCF_002876325.1 Vibrio sp. 10N.261.52.A1 | reverse complement strand
GTTCTTTATGATTGCCTCTCCCGATGGCGGCGACAATCACCACATTGAAGTATTGGCTGAGCTTTCTTCAAAATTGATTGAAGAAGGTTTCATTGAGAACTTCATGAATGCCGACTCCGAGCAAACGGCATTGGAACTACTTCTGACGAAACCAGAGCCAGTTCAGACTGAAGAAACGACAGAAACCCAAGGCTTCATCATTGGCGTGACAAGCTGTCCAGCTGGCGTTGCACACACCTATTTGGCAGCTGAAGCGCTAGAGAAAGGCGCAGCGGCTCTTGGCTACGATGTTAAGGTCGAAACCAACGGTTCTATCGGCGTTAAAAACAGCCCGACTCAAGAAGAGATTGAACGTGCCGACGCGATTGTGGTGGCTTGTGACAAGCAGGTCGACATGGCTCGTTTTGCTGGCAAACGCGTTATCAAAACCAACGTAAAAGCGCCAATCAAAGACGCACAAGGCGTGATCAAACAAGCACTCAACGCGCCAAGCTACCAAGCTGAGCAAGCGCCGACTAACCAATCTGTTGCCGAAAAAGCATCACAAGCGCGCTCAGATCTTTACCGTTACTTGATGAATGGCGTATCACACATGATCCCATTCGTAGTGACGGGCGGCCTTTTGATTGCTCTAGCGCTAGCTATTGGCGGCGAACCAAGTGAGTCTGGCATGGCGATTCCTGCTGGCAGCATGTGGAACCAAATCCTAGAAGTTGGTGTGGTTGCCTTCACCCTGATGATCCCAATCTTGGCCGGCTATATTGCTTACGCGATTGCTGACCGCCCTGCTCTAACCCCTGGCTTAATTGGCGGCTGGATCGCAAACAACGGCTCTTTCTATGGCGCTGACGCAGGCACTGGCTTCATTGGCGCAATCATCGCAGGTCTGTTAGTGGGCTACTTCGTTAAATGGATTACTTCGTTTAACTACCACAAGTTCGTTCAACCGCTTGTGCCTATCATGATCGCTCCGATCACTGGTTCTCTATTCATCGCTGGCCTGTTCATCTTCGTTATTGGCGCCCCTATTGCGGGACTAATGGATGCGCTTACAGCACTGTTAACTAGCATGAGCACAGGTAACGTAGTTCTGCTTGGCATCGTATTGGGTGGCATGGCTGGCTTCGATATGGGTGGCCCATTCAACAAAGTAGCGTTCCTATTCTCGGTCGGCATGATTGCCAGCGGTCAAACTCAGTTCATGGGCGCGATGGCGTGTGCAATTCCTGTTGCTCCACTGGGTATGGCTATCGCAACCAGAATCGGCCGTAAGTTCGACCTGTTCGAATCTTCTGAAATTGAAGCAGGCAAAGCAGCAGGCGCGATGGGCTTAGTGGGTATCTCTGAAGGTGCGATTCCTTTCGCGGCTCAAGACCCGATGTCGGTTATCCCTGCCAACGTACTTGGTTCAATGACTGCTGCGGTTATGGCGTTCTCATTTGGCATCACCAACAGTGTTGCTCACGGTGGTCCTGTGCTCGCTCTACTTGGCGCAATGAACTACCCAATGCTGGCGCTTCTGTGCATGGCATCAGGTGCGGGTGTGACTGCGGTTACTTGTATCGCACTTAAAAATCTACGCAAAGCCAAGCTAGCAACAGCAGCGGCTTAAGCCATTTCAACTCCAATGGCTTGAGCCCACGCTACTCTCACATTTCATTAGATCGAGTAGAGCTCAAGCCATGTTTCCCTTCATGGTGATTTCGATGTCTGATTTTTCTTTAGCGAACGATTCGTTCGTACAACGTTTTTTCTACCCTATGACTAATGTGATTCAAAACTACGCATGGGGTAGCCCTTCTTCGTTTAGCCAACTGTTTGGCATAGATAACCAGTCTGGTGAGCCGCAAGCCGAGATCTGGATGGGTGCTCACCCGAATGGTTGCTCAATGGTGAACGACAATGGGCAGCAGACCACATTATCGAGCTTGATCTCTAAGAACCTAAACCTGTTTTTAAGCGAGAAAGTTGCAAGTCGTTTTGGCGAGCTGCCTTACCTATTCAAGGTGTTAGCGGCGGAGAAAGCACTGTCTGTTCAAGTCCACCCAAACAAGCAGCAAGCGGAATCTGGCTATGCTCTTGAAGAGCAGCAAGGTATTCCTATGACCGCAGGCAATCGTAACTACAAGGATCCTAATCACAAGCCAGAACTGGTGTATGCCCTAACCGACTACACAGCAATGAATGGCTTTAAGTCGATCAGTGAGATCCTTGAGCATTTTCATTACCTCGACATTCCTGAGTTACATTCGATGGTAAACGATCTCGCGGGCGATCAAACACCCAATGGCTTAGCCTGTTTTTTTGCAAGCTTACTGTCTTTGGAAGGTGAACAAAAAGGCATGGCGCTGACCATGTTGATCATGAAGGCCAAGCTTTCTGATAAACGTGTATTCCAATTGATTTCAGAACTGGAAAACCAATACCCAGGTGATGTCGGCCTGTTTGCTCCGCTACTATTGAACGTGATTACGCTAAAGCCGGGGCAAGCCATGTATCTAGATGCAGAAACGCCTCACGCTTACATCAAAGGGACAGGCTTAGAGATCATGGCGAACTCAGACAATGTGCTGCGCGCAGGGCTGACGCCTAAGTACATGGACGTGAACGAACTGGTTTCTTGTACTCGATTTAATGAAAAGCCTGCGGATAGATTATTGCTCAGCCCGATTGAGCAAGGTGATGTGATGGAATATCAAATTCCAGTTGAGGATTTTAAGTTCTCTATCGTGCAAAACTCACATCAACGACAGATCACTACCGAAGGTGCCGAGATCCTATTGCCGCTCGACGAATCTATGGTGCTCACTCACAAATGCGGCGAAACCTGCGTGATAGAGAAAGGCCAGTCGGTGTTTATTCCTGCTTATGCCGAGAGTTACAAACTTGACTGCGTTGGACGTGTAGCGCGCGCTTACAGCTAGCCCTATCACGATTCAGTAAACACTTTTGTGCCCTGCTTTTGCGGGGCATTTT
>NZ_MCYD01001103.1:0-641 GCF_002876325.1 Vibrio sp. 10N.261.52.A1 | reverse complement strand
CTTTTGCGGGGCATTTTTGTTTCTGAAGAGGCCAGTCTACGTGTCAAAAACATAAACAAATACACCATCAAATATGACCCATCTCACACTGGATGAATGATGCAAATCACACTTAATTTTGCTGGATACAAATGTACAGTGAAGGGCTTTTATTTGCTATTTCGCGAATCGGGTTAATCCATTAATTTTAATTCAAGAACTTCAATAGTGAATGAGTTAATAAATGATCACACAGCTAACTAACGTCAACTTAATTAATAACAACCTTCAAGCAAATAATAAAAAAGAACTGTTTGAAGAATTGGCAGACATGTTATTTGAGAATAACCGAATCAGCAGTAAAGAAGCCTTCTTGGCAGACATCGAAATTCGTGAATCTCAAAGCATCACCTCAATGGACGGCATCGCTTACCCACACTCGAAAAGCAAGGCAGTAACAGAGCCTGCGATTGCTGTGGGTGTAAAGCGTGAAGGCATTGAGTATGGCGATGAAGACGGAATTAATCCAACCGTGTTTTTTATGATTGCTTCACCAGACAACGGTGCTGACCATCATATTTATGTACTACAAGAACTATTTGGAAAATTCAGTGATGAGTTTATACAAAATATCCATAGCGCAAAAGATGAACATCAAATAC
>NZ_MCYD01001102.1:0-3828 GCF_002876325.1 Vibrio sp. 10N.261.52.A1 | reverse complement strand
ATCATAGGTTTTTCAGATTGATCGACACCTTCGTAATCTGCAATCTTGCCGCCGTTAGAAGCAACCAAAGCGATACCTTTTGCGCAGTCGTGTGGAGAACCGCCACCTAGAGAAATAACGAAATCACAGTCGTTGTCAGTCAGTAATTCAAGACCATCATTTACGTTTGTGATGGTTGGGTTTGGTTGAGTGCCGTCGAATACCACAGCGTCTACACCGCGCTCGCTAAGAAGGTCTTGTACCTGCTTAACCACGCCAATTTGGTTTAGGATTTTATCGGTTACGATAAGACCTTTTTTAAAGCCTTGAGACTGAATGCTATCAGCAGCATCCTTTAGACAGCCAGTACCCATGAAGTTGATTGTAGGGATGTAAAATGCACTAGACATTGGAAAACTCCGGTTAATTATGATTTTTAATTGCCTATATGTTGTCGGCAAACAACTGGTCGACCATTGATCTGGAACAACTTTGATTTCGAACTACCACTTTCTGGTTATTGGTTGTGATAGGGCTCATATAGCAATCGTTTTTATGGTTTTCTGATGTGTATATTGTCAGTTATGGATGGTGAATAATTGATCGTTCTAAGACCGGTATGATGCTTTATAACCATTGAAAATAAGGCTATTCAGTCAACGCTGGCTCATGTTCTTCTTGTGTCGATTCTTGAGCTGGGTTGACAGTGCATTCGACCTGGCTTTCCTTTTTCCCAGGTGAATCTGACGCTTCTTGAGGCTCTTCATCGTAGTATTTGACCAGGAATGGAGTGAGCATGACGGATGACGGTAAGAAGTGCTTCATAGTACCTCCCGGTACGTTTCGTGTATTTCCTTTATGGTATTGGTTTAATATGTGGCAAAATTTGCGATACATCATGACTTGTTGCTTGTTTTCTATAAATTATTAGAACTATATTCAGGCTCACAAAAATGGTAGTAGAATGCACACTTAACCGTTGAGGTTAGGAAAGAACAAAATATAAATTCGGCTCGATAGCGCGAATAATAGGACAGATAATGAAGTACGATTGGATATTCTTTGATGCGGATGAAACCTTGTTCCACTTTGACGCTTTTCAAGGAATGAAGCTAATGTTCTCACGTTTTGGTGTGGATTTTAGCGAGCAGGATTATTCCGTTTATCAAGAAGTTAACCTACCACTATGGGTAGACTATCAAGATGGCCGAATTACGGCTGATCAACTGAAGCACACACGCTTCGAAAGCTGGGCAGAAAAGTTAGAAACAACAACTGCAGAATTAAACAGCGCATTCCTAACAGCAATGGCGGACATCTGTTCTTTGCTACCGGGTGCCAAAGAGCTAATGGAATCGTTACAAGGCAAAGTGAACATGGGCATTATTACCAATGGCTTCACTGAGCTGCAATCGATCCGTTTAGAGCGCACTGGCATGACCGATTACTTCGAACATGTGATCATTTCTGAAGAAGTCGGCGTTGCTAAACCAGATGCAGAGATCTTTGAACATGCACACAAGCTTGTTGGCTTACCAGCAAAGCAGCGCATTTTGATGGTGGGAGATAACCCACACTCAGACATTTTAGGTGGCTTAGATTTTGGTATCGAGACCTGTTGGTTAAACAGCCAAGAGAAGGCGACGCCAGAAGGTATTAACCCGCATTATCAAGTGAAGTCTCTGGCTGAGCTACAAGCACTTCTGTTAGCGTAACTGCTAACCAACTTTAGCTTTATTCGTTGATCGCTAATAGCCGAGTACAATTCTGTGCTCGGCGACTTAATTTCTACAGGTTTCACTTTTCGATTGTGGTACTCAAGCATATTTATGCTTTAAGCTGCCACGATAACTACTCATAATAAATAGAAGGAATAAGCGTGCTGAAATCTCATCGCCATAGCTGCTACGGCATTGCTGCCATTTTACTTTGGAGCTGCTTAATTGCGTTATCTCGTAGCGTCTCAGAGCAATTAGGCCCAATTGGCGGCGCAGCCAGTCTTTACACAGTGAGTTCACTGTTTTTGGTTTGCGTTATGGGGTTACCTAAGCTGAAACGCTTCTCAAAGTCTTACTTGTTGATTGGTGGCGCGCTATTTGTTTGCTACGAGATCTTTCTAGCCTTGGCATTAGGCATGGCAAATAACCGACATCAAGCCTTAGAGATGGCGGTTATTAATTACCTTTGGCCTGCGCTGACAGTATTGTTTGCGGTATTACTCAGCGATAAAAAGATAAATTGGCTGGTTTACCCAAGTATCTTTTTAGCTTTCTTTGGTGTGGCTTGGAGCATCAGTGGCGACCAAGGCCTTTCTGTTGAACAGATTGCGGCAAATATCGCGACTAACCCCAAAACCTATTCGATGGCGTTCTTCGGCGCGATTATTTGGGCGGTTTACTGTAATTACACTCAGAAAGTTGCGAAAGGGCAGAATGCGATTGTGTTGTTCTTTATCGCGACAGCGATCACCTTGTGGATCAAATACGCACTGAGCAGTGAAACCGGTATGGTAATGACGAGCAGTGCCGCGATTGATCTGGCTCTGGCGGGCGTGTGTATGGGCGCGGGTTACGCGCTTTGGAATACCGCGATATTGGGTGGCAACATGGTCTTTCTCGCAACTATGTCTTACTTCACGCCAATTTTTGCAACCTTACTCTCTTCTATGATTTTAGGTTTAACGCTGACTATCACATTTTGGCAGGGAGTATGTATGGTGACGATTGGGTCGCTGGCTTGCTGGTGGGTTACAAGAGAGAAAAAGCCGACGGTTAAGGCGTCGGCTTCTGAAGAGGTTCAATCTTAATAGCAATTGTGTTTATCTACCGATTGCTAGAATGAGAATTAGCTTGCGATATTGAGGTTCAGTTGAAGCTCATATGGCATCTTAGACAGGCGTCGCTTTAGTTGGCGGCGCGTACGTTCAATATCATCGACCGCAATCGCTTGTTGGTCGTTGGTATGAATATCAACGTTGATTCTTAGCTCAGGACCAACCTTAGTCACACCGATTAGCTCCAAATCTTGTTCTGCTTCTTTGTCTACCGCGACAACGTTCTTATCTACCGCGTCACAAATTTCTTTGTTTGCCGACATCATTAGTAGCTCACGCATAGCTTCTCTTAGCATATCGAACGGTACTTTGATGAAGTAGAAAGACATCAGCAACATCATCATTGGGTCGGCATACACAGCGTATTCTGCGAACGGCGAGAATGTCATTGACCAAGCCACGACGAAACCTGCTGTTACTGCGACACTCAATAGTGTATCCATTTGCCATTGCTTAGACTCAGCCTGAATCAAGCCAGATGAAATGCTCTTACTCTTGTTAGCGATATACCACCACGCGTAACCACAGCCCAATACGTTAAAAATACCAAACAGAGTTGCGATAGAAGCATCAACTTCACTACCACCTGTCATCAAGGCGCCAATCGCTGAATACAGTGAATAACCAACCACAAGTAAAATGACGGCAGCTTTAATCGTGATGACGATAGGTTCAATGATCGCACGACCGAACGGGAATTCACGGTCAGAAGGGCGATTAATGTATTTTGAGGCAGCTAGTGACAATAAAGTTAACAGTAAGCTGATAAGAGAGTAGACACCGTCAAATACTATGACCAGAGAGCCAACGAGAAGACCCAACACCAATCCGCCAATAGCGAAGCCTGATGCTAAAAGGGCTGAGAACAATAGAACTCGGTTTTCGTTTTGGCTTTTCCTGTCACACATAATATTTTCCAGATGTTTTTGATAATTTCATTGTTCTAATATTGAGCGAGATTTTCAAACTTTATCTGATGATGTTTATGTTACAGAACATGGTTTTTTATATTATTC
>NZ_MCYD01001101.1:0-2003 GCF_002876325.1 Vibrio sp. 10N.261.52.A1 | reverse complement strand
GTTTAATATTGGCTTTCCCCCGAGCAGACACATAAGCATCAGGGGCAATAACAAACGCTAATAACGCGCCCAATAAATACAACAAAGAGAACAGTACTTCGGTTTCTCCGCTATAAAAATCAAAGCCAATAAGAATCAAGCAGATACTAAAAGGAACGATTTTAAGGAGGTAATAAGCATCGGCGAGAAAGTCACTATAAAAACCCGCCGCTACTAACTTGCGTTTAGTTTCATCTTTATTAAAACTGATTCGAGATAATATCGATTTAAATAAGTCGGTTCGCTTCTTTTCTTCGCGTGTCGAACCAATAATTCTTCGGGTTTCAATATTTGCTCTGGTGTTGTCCCAAAATCGCAAGCAGTACGTGGCAAGCACCATTGAAACTACAAATATCACGCCCCAAATGCCCAGGGTTTTCATGTCCATTAGTTAACACCCCGCAATATCAGCCAAATGCAAAAGAACCCGAGCAGCTCACTTACTAGAACGTAATAAAAAATCGGCTGACCAGCCTCTTCGAACATCACGAAGCTGTAGTTCTCTGGGCTGGTGAACTTTAAAATGATCAGGAATATTACTGGTAAGCAAGCAATAATTTTTGCTGATGCGCGCGCTTCAGAGGTCAGCGCATTGTTTTTCTTCTCTACCGCTCTCGAATCAAACATGAGTCGGTTAATTTTGTTGATGACATCTTTCAGCTGACCACCTCGTGCTAGGTTGATTCGGATTGTTGAAGCGAAGAAAAAATATTCTAAATAAGGGAATGTATTGCTGCTTCGTTCAAGTACGTCGTCAGGGGCCTCACCTATCAGTAGGCGCTCAGCCATAAATTTGAACTCTTTACCTACCTCGTTATCAAGCTGCTTACCAACATATTCGAATGCATGGATAATACTTTGCCCAGAAGATATCGCCCCGCTCAGAATATTTAAGGCATCTGGAAAATTAGTTTTAAACCGGTCCATCTGTCTCTGTTTGAGCTTGTTATAGAAAACGAAGAACAAAACGGGCTCAGCGATCATCAGGCAAACAGGGTAATCCTGTCTTAAGAAGAACTCATTGATGGCATACACCGCTGACGCAGAAACACAGACAAACAAAATAAGCTTCAGCGACATATTAGGCTGAAATACCTTGACCATCTTCTTATAGCTTTTCCGGAACCTGGTTTTGTAGCTCTCTTCAAACTGCTGAGAATCAATAACAGATCGAACGCCCTTTACCCCTTCGAATTCAGCCTCCATCTCGATCAAGCTACTCAACTTTTTGTTTTGACGAGAGCGATGAATAAGGAAGTAGATCAGCAACGCGCTCCATGACGCAATCAAAATGAATGTCATGAGAAGATCTCCCTGACCGCTTGCTCTAGCCCGAAAAACTTAGCACGTTCATAAATGACAGAGCGGGTTGATAAACCGGGGGTCCTGAACTCACCGACCATTTTCCCATCTTTAAAATCAGAGCTCGCCTCGTAACGAAAAATATCTTCCATCACAACGCTATCCCCTTCCATTCCTATGATTTCCGAAATGTACATCACCTTACGGCTGCCATCATGAAGACGCTTTACCTGAACAATCAGGTCTACTGCACTCACGATGGTTCTGCGTATTGCAGATATCGGCAGGCTAGCGGTTGCCATCATCACCATGCTCTCAGTACGAGCAATCGCGTCGCGTGGTGTATTGGCGTGCAATGTCGACATAGACCCATCATGACCTGTATTCATCGCTTGAAGCATCTCGAACGCTTCTCCGCCACGACACTCACCAACAATGATTCTGTCTGGGCGCATACGAAGAGCGTTGATCACGAGATCGCGCGCGGTAATTTCCCCCGTTCCTTCAACGCTGGCTTGTCGAGTTTCAAGCCTAACGATATGCGGCTTTTGAAGCTGCAATTCGGCAGCATCCTCTATGGTAACGATACGTTCGCCTTCACCGATGAAACCAGATAACGCATTGAGTAGCGTTGTTTTACCTGAACCTGTACCACCAGAGAT
>NZ_MCYD01001100.1:0-449 GCF_002876325.1 Vibrio sp. 10N.261.52.A1 | reverse complement strand
TCAATGGCTGGTGGTGTTATTGCAGAAGCCGCTAAACTGATGCCGGAAAGAGTGAAGGGTATTATTGGTGTCGATACATCGCAAAACGTCGCACTAGCGGTTTCACAAAGCGATCTAGATGCAATGACCAAACCTTTTGAAGCCGACTTCCAAGCGGGCATCACTATGTTCGTGAAAGACTCGCTACCAAAAGACGTAGACGCAGATTTACTTTACTGGGTAACGCAAGACATGGCATCAGCACCGCCAACTATCGCGATAAACCAGTTCCGCCATTATCTAGGCCAATATGTGACAGGCGAAGCTCACCGCGTCTATGAGAACGTGAATGTGCCAGTAATATTGGTTAACGCTCGCCTATGGCCAACGGATTCAGAAGCGAACAAGAAACACATCAAGGATTACAGGATTTACTGCATTGAAGACTCAGGCCACTTCCCAATGCTAGA